>JBPCPR010000059.1:0-5198 GCA_050998925.1 Gaiellaceae bacterium | reverse complement strand
GTCAAGCGCCATCGAGGAGGCTGGCAAGAGCCTGGCCCGCAGTCTCAGCCCGACAGGAGCGGTGAAACGCGCGATCCGAGGCCGCACACCCGCTGCGTTTTCGCCCGGGGACCGCGGGTAAGCGTTTCCTCTCGTAAGGCGTCACAGGCTCGTCAACAACATCCGCCAGAGCCTCTGGTTCGTGCCGGTCCTGTGCGTCTTACTCGGCGCGTGCCTCTCCTTCGGAACCATCGCGCTGGATCGCCACTACGACTATGAACTTATTCCCGAGCAGCTCGTCGGCGGCCCCGATGCGGCGATGACGATTCTCACGACGGTTGCGGCGTCCATGGTCAGCCTCGCGGCCCTCGTTCTCACCATCACCATGGTCGTAGTGCAGCTTGCCATGGGGCAGTTCTCGCCCCGGGTCGTTCAGCGCATCCTGCGCGATAAGCCAAGCCAGATCGCGATCGGCCTGTTCGTGGGGACGTTCGTACACGCGATCCTCGCGATTCGCGAGGTCACTCCGAACGGCGACGGTCAAGGCAACGTGCCAGGCGTCGCGGTGGTCACTGCTTTCATCCTCGTCCTGATCAGCATCGCCGTGCTCGTCATGTACGTGCATCACATCGGTCAGGCGCTGCGGGTATCGGCGCTCATCGAGCTCGTCGGCAAAGACACCCGCAAGCTGATCGACCGGATTTACCCTGACAAGGGCGACGAGACGAGCAACGTGCGCGGCACCGATCACATGGTCGCGGCGCTGGAAGGCCTATGTGCGCCTCGCCTTCGACGAGATTCGCATGGCCGGCGCCGGATCGCCCCAGGTGTCCCGTCGGTTGAAGGCAGCGCTCGCTGACCTGAAGTCGATCGCGCCCTCGGATCGCATTCCGATTCTCGAGCATCAGCTCGAACTGCTGGAAGCGGCTACGACGTCTCTCATGGACGACGAGCGCGACGCGAGGATGGCGCTTCAGGAGGATCCGGAAGGTATCGCGGCTGCGGCCGGGCTTAGGCGGACTTAGCCTCGGCAAGGGCCAGTCTCTGGCGCGGCCTGCACTGGCGGGAGCGGCCGCATAGGGACAAGGCGAGGACGTTCAGCGGAGGAGTGGTAGAAGGTCGGTGGACTTCGCGGACGGCTACGTGCCATCTAAAACGGACAAGAGCCTCTTTACGCGCCCCTCTTCTGAAACGTGTTGAGGCACGTCATCTAGGGAGTCGAGCGAGTCGACCAAGTCTCACCGCCGTCGCGCGAAACCTTGATCATTCCGTCGTGCAGCGCCACGTACAGCTCCCGGCTGTTGAGCGCCATGAATGCAGCGGGTTCGGCGCCGACATCGCCGACGATCTCAAAGCTTCGACCGGCGTCCGCGCTCAGTGACACGAACCCGCGGGCATCGACCAGGTAGAGGCTTCGCGCGCCAGGCCAGACGAGCAGGCCGATTGGGTCACCAAGCGGCTCCCAGCTCGCTCCGCCGTCTCGTGAGACCTGGAGCCCCCGGGTGCCAGGGAGCTCGCCCGCATTTGTGGCGACGATGTGGTCGGGGTCGTCTGGGTCGGCGGCCAGGTCGATGATCGGGGCGGGCGGGCGGTGTTCGGTCCAGCTCTGTCCCGTATCTCGGCTGACCATGAGTCGGTCGTTCGAGGCGTCGTAGCCATAGATCCGCTCCCCTAGGTAGCGAAGCACATGAAAGTCGGCTTCGCCGTAAAGGGAGACAGGCTTCCAAGTCTTGCCGGCGTCCTCGGACAGGATCAAGCCGAGTAGCGGCGGCGTGCCACTCTGGAGGTCGCGCGCGTCTGGGTGCCCAGAGCCCAGGAACCGATTCGGCCCCGCGGTCGTGAACCCCATCGTGTCCTGATAGTTCTCTCCCACCCGCTCCGCTTGGCTCGCGCCCTTCTCCACCCGGTAGAGCCCGGTGTGCGTTGCGATGAAGAGCGCCTCATCCGCTGGGTTCACACCTAGACCGTGAACGTGGATCGGGCCAGGATCATCCGGCGCAACTCCGGTAAACGTTTCGATTCCCTCACCGTTATTCGCGCCCTGATCCCCACCACAGCCGACGACGGACAAGGTGACGATCGCCAGGACCGCGCATGCAAGGGCGGCGCTTCCGAATGATCTTCCCAACTAAGTTACGCCGCCTCCACTCGCTAGCAGGCGCCGCAGCAGCCCTCTCCCCGCCAGCTTTCGCGCCCTTCTTTCACGGCGACCGCGGCGATCACAAGCGCTGCAACCGGGTCGAGCCACCAGAGACCGAAGAGGGCATTGCCGAGCAAGCCGACGAGTACCGCACCCGCCAGGTAAGCGCAGAGGAGGTTTTGTGTCCCTTCCCCGCGCGTCGCGACAGAGCCAAGCTGATCGGCTAGTCGGTGCTTGGCGATTCCGAGAAGAGGCATCCCGACCAAGCTCGAGGCGGTGAGTGCAACACCGAGCCAGCTGGTCGAGGGCTGCTCGCCGGTGACGAGCTTGTGCACGCCTTCGATCGCGACGTAAGGCGCAAGGAGGAAGAACTGGATCGCAACCAGCTTCTGCGCCCGGCCTTCCGACAAGGGTGAGAGCAGGCGCGACCCCGTGAAGCGCCAGACGATGACGAGGCTCGCTACCCCCTCGATCGCCGAGTCGATGCCGAATCCGATCAGCGCGATCGATCCGGCGAGGATGCCGGCCGTGATCGCTATCGCTCCCTCGGCACCCATCCAGACGAGCGAGAGCCAGGAAAGGACGCGAGCCTGACGTGCAGCCTTGAGCCACTGCGGGGTTGGGGCTGGGCGCTGCGACGGCTCTGAGTCGGACCGAACCGACACAAGCTCTTGCGTGCTCACGCGCGCTCCTCCACGATCTCGGGGCGAAGTACCGCCTCGACGAGGGCAGCCCCCTCGCCAGTCAGCGAATACATGACCATCTTCCGCTCGCGCCGGGACCTAACCAGGCCCTCGGTCCGGAGAGCACGAAGATGATGCGAGACGAGGTTCTGCGAGCGTTCGCTTATCCATGCGAGATCGCAGACGCAGAGCTCATCCGCTTCGCGAAGGGCGGCCGCGAGAGTTAGACGAGTCGGGTCTGCGAGCGCGCGTGCGTGGGCGGCGGCTCTCTCGGCCGCGACCCTGTCAAGTCCCGCCCGTATCGCCTCGGCTTGTGGGAGATCAATGCAGAGGAGCTCGCAGCGGTCGACGCTCACCGAGACATCCTAACACCGGTTGATTCGTTGAGGCGATCTGCTCCAAGCCGCAAGACCACGTCTTCCTTGACGACGCAGTGTCGCCGTAAGAATCATCGGTGGCGACTTCGCTCCGAGAACGGAAAAGGCCCTCTACGCAGGGCCTTTTCTGACTCCCCGGGCTGGACTCGAACCAGCAACCCTCCGGTTAACAGCCGGATGCTCTGCCAATTGAGCTACCGGGGAACGGCCGGCTCAGTGTAGCGAGGCTAGACCGGCTCCCCCGCTGCGGCGCGCACCTTCTGGAGCTGTTCCTGGAGCACTTCGAGCCGCTCCGGCTCGGCCTCTGCGAGCTCCCGGCGAAGCTGGCGTTCCCGGAGCCGCAGGAGCAGTTGCTTGGCCGTCTCCTCGTCGATTCCCTCGGCCGCGGCGCGCGCGTCCAGCTCGGCGAGGGCCGGGAGGATCTCCGCGTCCGTCTCGCCGCCCTTGACGACGTACTCGCGGATCCTGCGGTGGAGCTCGGTGTCGAAATGGTCGTCCGAGAGCTCGGCGAGCACGTCGACCAGCGACGGATGGGCGATCGCGCCGGCCAGGGCATCGCGCTCGAGCCGGTCGCCCGCCTCGAGCACCTTCCGCGAGACCTCGCCGGTGCGCCGGGAGGCGCGCGGTGCCAGCTCACGGTGGAGATCCGGTGGCAAGTCGAGGCTGTTGGCGGCGTACTGGATCGCGTCCATCCACTCGGTGTTCTGGTCGAACCCGCCCAGGACCTCGCGCACGCGCGCGAAGGCCTCCGCCTTGCTCTTGGCCGCATCGATCTCGAGCTTCACCCGGTAGCGCGGGTACGGCTCGGCCCGGTCGAGGCGCTCGGCGAACCCCTCGGCTTCTTCGGCCGGGTCGGATCCGGGCGCGAGCGGCACGACTCGAACCTCGTCGAAGTCCCGATAGGCGAGATCCATGCCCCTGAGGGTCGCTGCCTCGCCGGCCGCGTCGGCGTCGAAGCAGAGGTAGAGCCGCGGCGTGAGCCGGCGAAGCTCCTTGAGCTGGGCGGGCGTGAGGGCCGTGCCCATCGACGCAACCGCCGTCTTCAGCCCTGCCTGGTGGAGTGCCAGCACGTCCGTGTAGCCCTCGACGACGACCGCGCGGTCTTCCTTGGCGATCGAGGCGCGCGCGCGATCCAGGCCGTAGACCAGCGCTGCCTTGTGGAAGAGCTCGCCCTCGGGGGAGTTGACGTACTTGGCGGGAATCGGGTCGCTCTCCGAGAGCCGCCGGGCGCCGAATCCGACCACGCGCCCCCGGGGGTCCGCAAGCGCGAAGGTCAGCCTGCCGGCGAAATAGTCGTTCCCGCGGCGGTTGACGAGCCCGGCCGCGGTGAGCTCCTCATTCGTGAAGCCTTTCTCCCGCGCCTTGGCGGCGATGATCGTGCCTCCCGGCGAGAGCCCGAGCCGGAACTCTCGCGCGATCTCCTCACGGAGGCTCCGCTCGGCCAGGTAGTCCCGAACCGGAGCCCCCGCGTCGGACTCCCAGAGGTGGCGCCCGTAGAAGACCGACGCGGACTCGAGCAGCGCATGAAGCCGGTCGCGCCGTCGCCGGCCGGCCTCGGCGCGCGGCGAGCTCTCCTCGTCCTCGAGCTGGGTGCCGGCCCGATCGGCGAGCCACTCGACGGCCTCCGCGAAGTCGAGGCCCTCGGTCTCGCGGACGAACGAGATCAGGTCGCCGCCCTTACCGCACCCGAAACAGTAGAAGAGCTTGTCAACCGCGTTGACGGAGAAGCTCGGCGTCTTCTCGTCGTGAAAGGGGCAGCGCCCGGCCCAGCGCGCGCCCGCCTTGCGCAGCTGCGTTCGCGTCTGGACGACCTGAACCATGTCCGCGGAGGACTTGACCGCCTCGACCGACGCGTCCTTAATCCGCGCCACCTAGGCGACCCCGGCAGCGAAGTCGAGCGCGAACCGGTCGGTCATCCCGGAGAGATAGTCCACGATCGCGTCGACGCCGTCGCCGCGTTCGACGAGGTGCTCGAAGATCCGCCGTACGGTCTCGTGCGCGCGTGCGTGCTCCTGCTTG
>JBPCPR010000057.1:0-3309 GCA_050998925.1 Gaiellaceae bacterium | reverse complement strand
CGAGCGTGCGCTCGGGCGACTGGAAAGAGACGCTCAGCGCGATCGACTTCTTTCCCTCCGGGATCTGGCCGCCGCGGTAGACGTCGAACACCTTCGCCTCTCGAAGCTCCGGCCCGGCGGCCTCCCGCGCCGCAGCGACCAGGTCTCCGGCGAGCACCTCCTCGGGCACGACGAACGCGAGATCCTGGTGGACGGCGGGGTAAGTGATCACGTCCTCGTAGTGGATTCGCTCGGGAATGCCGGCGAAGAGCGTCCCCAGGTCGAGCTCGAACGCACCCCAACCGCCAGGAAGGACGCTCGGGTGAAGCTCGCCCAGCCAGCCGGACTCCATGCGGGCAGCCTTGCCGGGATGGAGGAAGGGCTCGGAGCCCCGCTCGGAGCGCGCCTCGACGTGCAGGGCGCGGTGGAGCGTCTCGACGACGCCCTTCGCACCCGAGAACCCGCCCGCCAGCACCGCACCCACGCGCCAGCGCTCGTCCGGAAGCTCCTCCTCGGCCGGCAGGTAGACCCGGGCAAGCTCGAACAACCCGATGTCACTGCTCCCGGAGTCGACGTTCAGCCGGACCGCATCGAGGAGCCCTTCGAGCAGGCTCGTCCGGAGCACCGCGTGCTCGGCGGAGAGAGGGACGGGCAGGCGGAGCGCGTTCGGGTCGATGTCTCCGCGCGCCAGGCTCCACGTGTAGGCCTCTGAGAGGCCCGAGCCGACGAGCACGTCCTCGACCACGCGCCGCAGCCGCTGCTCCCGGGAGAGGCGGCCGAACATGGCGCTCCGAAGCGGCAGCGTGAACGGCACCTTGTCGAGGCCGTGGATCCGTGCCACCTCCTCGACGAGGTCGACCTCCCGCGTCACGTCACGCGCGCGCCAGGTCGGCACGACGACGTCCCAGCCGTCGTCCACGTCGAAGCGGAGGCGCTCCAGGATCTCGCGCTGCTCGGTCTCGGGGACTTCGATCCCGACGAGCCGGTTCGCCCGCTCGGGACGGAAGCGGATCACCGGGCGCTCCGGCAGCGTCCCAACCATTTCGTTCCGCACGGGCTCGGCGACGCCGGTGAGCTCGAGCAGGAGCTTCGTCGCGAGGGCGGCCGCCTGCGGGACGAGGTACGGGTCGACGCCCTTCTCCCAGCGGTTCGACCCCTCGGTGCGAAGCGAATGCCGCTCCGAGCTCGCGAGGATCGTGGTCGGCTCGAAGTTCGCGGTCTCGAGGAGCACCTCGGTCGTCTCCTCGCCGATCTCTGTGTCGAGCCCGCCCATGATCCCCGCGAAGCCGACCGCGCGCTCAGCGTCTGCGATCACGAGGTCGGCCGGATCGAGCTTGCGGTCGATGCCGTCCAGGGTGGTCAGCTTCTCGCCCGGCCGCGCCCTGCGAACGACGATTCGTCCCCCGGCCAGCTTGGAGTGGTCGAAGGCGTGCAGCGGGCTTCCGAAACCCAGCATCACGTAGTTGGTCACGTCGACGACGTTCGAGATCGCCCGCACCCCCGCTGCCACGAGCCGCGCGCGCAGCCAGGGCGGCGACGCACCGATCCGAACGGCCGAGAAGAGGCGGGCGTCGTAGCGCGGGCAGCCTTCGAGATCCTCGATGTCCACCTGGACGGCCGGGTCGAGCGGAAGCTCGAGGGCCCCCGGGGGCGGCCGCAGCTCCAGGTCGTACAGGGCCGCGATCTCGCGCGCCATCCCGTAGACGGACAGGAGGTCGGGGCGGTTCCCGGTCACTTCGACCTCGAGGACCTCCTCCGCCACCGGCAGGACGTCGGCGAGCGGCGTACCCGGGTCGGTCCCGTCGTCGAGCACGAGGATGCCGCTCGACTCGGTCCCGAGCTCGAGCTCCTGCTCGGAGAGGATCATCCCGTCGGAGACAGTGCCCCGGAGCTTGGCTCGCTCGAGCGTGCGGCCGTCTGGCAGCACGGCTCCCGGCAGCGCGACCGCGACCGTGGCGCCCGGCCCGAAGTTCCAGGCGCCGCAGACAATCTGGCGCGGGTCGCCCTCCCCCACGTCGACCTGACAGGGCTGAAGCCGGTCCGCGTTCGGGTGCTTCCCGGCCTCCAGCACGCGCCCGATCTTGTAGAGGCCCAGGTTGTCGTCCGTGTCCGGGATGCCGCGGCGGAGGATCCGGTCGACCTCGGCTGTCGCCACGGCGAGGCGGCTCGCGACCTCTTCGAGCGGCGAGGGAACGTCGACGTAATCCCGGAGCCAGCTGACCGGGAGCTTCAAAACTGCCTCAGGAAGCGCAGGTCGTTCGTCCAGAAGAGCCGGACGTCGGGAACCCTGTTTCGGAGCTGCGCGATCCGTTCGAGCCCGAGCCCGAACGCAAAGCCGGAGACCTCCTCGGGGTCGTAGCCGACCCATTCGAGCACCGCCGGGTCGACCATGCCCGAGCCGCCCATCTCGATCCAGCCCGAGTGCTTGCAGATCCGGCAGCCCTCGCCGCCGCAATTGAAGCACGACACGTCGGGCTCCATCGAGGGCTCGGTGAACGGAAAGTAATGAGTCCGGAAGCGCACCTCGCGCTCCTCGCCGAAGAGCGCGCGCATCAGGTGGAGAAGCGTGCCCTTCAGGTCGGCAAGGGTGATTCCCCTGTCGACTGCCAACCCCTCGACCTGGTGGAAGATCGGGGAGTGCGTCGCGTCCGGCGTGTCTCGGCGATAGACCCGGCCGAGTGTCACGAGGTAGATCGGCGGCGGGCTCTCCTGCATCGCGTGGATCTGGCCCGGGGACGTCTCCGTGCGCAGGAGCGTACGCTCGTTCAGGTAGAGCGAGGCGAGCCGCGAGCGTGCCGGGTGCCAGAACGGGAAGTTCAGGGCGTCGAAGTTGTGCTCGGTGGTCTCGACCTCCCGGCCGTCGAGGACCCGGTAGCCGAGGCCGAGGAAGACGTCCTCCACCTCGCGACGGATGTGCGTGATCGGATGCAGGTGCCCTCGCGCGGTCGCCGTGCCCGGGAGCGTCGGGTCGACGACGTCTTCCCGCAGGCTCCGGTCGACCTCGTCGCGCTCGAGGCCGGCCTGCCTCTCGCCGAAGGACGCCTCGAGCCGCTCCCGGACCGCGTTCAGCGTCATGCCCGTCTCGCGGTCGCGGACCTCCCGGAGCGCCTGCTTCAAGTCGCTCTTGCGCCCCAGGAAGCGGACGCGCGCCTCGTCCAGGTCATCGGTGGAGGAGGCGGCCGCAATCGCGCTTAAAGCCTCGCTTTCGAGCTGGGCAGCGTCCATGGGGCGAGCGTATCATCGCCCCGTGAGCACCTACGACGCGATCGCCGGCCTCTACGACGCCTGGAGCCGGAGCGTCACGGAGGACGTCCAGTTCTACGTCCAGGA
>JBPCPR010000303.1:0-8269 GCA_050998925.1 Gaiellaceae bacterium | reverse complement strand
GCTCCTCGCCTTCGAGGCGGTAGCCGAGCTCGGCGCACGCAAGCGCGAAGGCATGGCGGCCCGAGTGCTTTCCGAGCGGGAGCGTCATCCGGAGGCCGAGCTCATCGGGGTCCATGATCTGGTAGGTCGCCGAGTCCTTCAACATCCCGTCCTGGTGGATTCCGGCCTCGTGCGCAAACGCGTTCGCACCCACGATCGCCTTGTTCCGCTGGAGCGCGTAGCCCGTCAACCGCGAGACGAGCAGCGATGCCGCCCCGATCTCACGCGGGTTCACGCCCGTCTCGACCTCGAAGGCCGACCGCCGCACCCTGAGTGCCATCACGACCTCCTCGAGTGCCGCGTTCCCCGCCCGTTCGCCGAGCCCGTTCAGCGTGCACTCGATCTGCGTCGCGCCCGCCTGCACCCCGGCCAGAGAGTTCGCGACCGCGAGTCCGAGGTCGTTGTGGCAATGGACCGAGAGCGAGACCTCACGGAGCTCGGGGCAGAGGTGCTGGACCTCGAGCAGGAAGGACGCGTGCTCCTCGGGCAGGCAGTAGCCGACCGTGTCGGGGAGGTTGATCGTGGTCGCACCGGCTCGGATCGCCTCGCGCGCCACCTGGGCCACGAAGCGCGGGTCGGAGCGGGTGGCGTCCTCGCAGGAGAACTCGACCTCGTCCGCGAGCCCCGCGGCGTAGCCGACCGCCCAGCGCGCCTGCTCGACGACCTCGGCCGGCTCCAGGCGGAGCTTCCTCTCCATGTGAATCTTGCTCGTGGCGAGGAAGACGTGGAGGCGCGAGCGCTGCGCGCCCGCGAGGGCCTCGGCCGAAGCGTCGATGTCCTCTTTCCGCGTTCGGCAGAGCGACGCGACGGTGGTGCGCTCGACCACGCGTGCGACTGCCTGCACTCCTTCGAAGTCGCCGGGCGAGGAGACCGCGAAGCCCGCCTCGATCACGTCGACACCGAGGCGCTCGAGCTGCTCGGCGATCTCGGCTTTCTCGTCGGGCGCGAGCGCAATCCCCGGCGACTGCTCGCCGTCGCGCAAGGTGGTATCGAAAATCGTGATCCTGCGGACTGACACTTGCTCCTCCTCGTGGTTTGAACCCCAGCACCGGAGACGCACGTCTCCCATGATCCGGTCGGCGTGTGCGCCTGCGCGGCGCGTGGTCGCGTACTCCCCCTAGAGGGGGAGAATCACGACGAGGAGAATGGTGTCGAGGCAAAGCGGCGCGCCAGCCGAGCCGGTGCGCGCAGAAACTGTGGAGTCGAGCCTCGTCACGTTGCTAAGCAGTGTGCAGAGAGTTCGGTAGGTTTGTCAACCCCCGTCCGGGCGACGGTCGCCGTGGGCACTACCCTTCGCCCGTGATCCCGGTCGTTCTCGCAGCCGATACCCCCCTCGCACCCGCTCCCCTCGTCTGCATCGACCCGGGACACGCGCGAACGCCGGATCTTTCCACCGAGCCGATCGGCCCCGGCTCGTCGATCCGCAAGATCAAGGACGGCGGCGGCACCAGGGGCGAGGCCGTCGTCGTGCTCCAGATCGCGCACAAGGTCCGCTACCTCCTCGACCGGCGCGGGCTCGGCGTCGCGATGACGCGGACTGGAGCGGAGTTCACGTACGGGGCCGGCGGGAACGTCGACCGCGCCCGCTTCTGCAACCGGCGAAACGCTGCTTTCATGCTCAGGATCCACGCGGACGGGTCCGAGGACCGCGCTCGCCACGGGGTCTCGACGCTCTATCCCGCTTGGCGCCGGGGCTGGACGGACGACGTCTACGCACCCAGCCGTCGGGCCGCCCGCCTGGTCCAGAACGCGGTCGTGCGCGCGACGGGAGCGGCGAACCTGGGCCTCTCGCGACGCTCGGATCTCACCGGCTTCAACTGGGCGAACGTGCCGGTCGTACTCGCGGAGACCGGGTTTCTCACGAATCCGGCCGAGCGGGCGCGGCTCACGTCCAGGCGCTACCAGTGGAAGGTGGCAGGCGCCCTCAGTCGCGCGTCGGCCAGGTTCGCCAGAACCCGCTAGCCCGGGTCGGCGTCCGGGTCCCGGCGCATCTGCTCGGCCGCAGCCCGGGCCTCCTCGTGCACCCGGCGTCGCATGGCCTCGAACTCGTCCGCCGGCGCGGGTTTTGGGGTCTCGGGGCGCGACGCCTCGGCCGCAGGATCGGGGGCCGGGCGAGACGAGGCCGGCTCCTCGACCGCCGTCTCCGCGGCCATGCCCGCGGCCTCGAAGTCATCCTCGTCGGCGCGCGCGTTTCGCGCCTCGGCCAGCTTCTCGCGGAGCTCCTGGGCCCGCGGGTCGAGTCTCTCCGGGGCCGGCGCAGCCCTCCGGCGTCGCAGGAGGACCGTGGCCGCGAAAGCGCCCGCAACGGCACCGGTGAGGAAGGTCGAGACTCGTCGCACCCCCGTCACTCTTCCACGACCTGCGGCACGCGGGCAAGCCCTTCGGGCTCGCTATACTCGTCCAACTTCCTGCTTCGCCCGGCGCCGCCCGTTCCCGAGTGGCGCGAGCAGGCGAGGCCGCTAGACCGAGGGAAGGAGGTTCGGGAACCTGATGAACGCGTACGAAATCATGCTCATGCTCGATCCTGAGGTGGAGGACGAGCGCCAGAACGAGATTCTCTCTCGCATGCGCGAGCTCGTCGAGAAAGGCGGGGGCGCCTGGCAGACCCACGAGCCCTGGGGCCGCCGCAAGCTCGCCTACGAGATCGACAAGAAGACGGAGGCGCACTACCACCTCGTGCAGTTCGACGCGGAGCCCGGCACGCTCGACGAGTTGACGCGCGTCCTGAAGATCACCGACGGCGCCATGCGCCACATAGCCGTTCGGCGGCCCACGCCTCGTAGGAAGGCGACCGCCGACGAGCCCGTCGTCACCGAGGGGTAGGATGGCGAACATACGTTCTACGAAAAGGAGTTACTGATGGCAGGCGACATCAACCGCGTCACGCTCGTGGGGCGCCTCACGCGCGATCCCGAGCTTCGGCACCTCCCGTCCGGGACACCTGTGCTCCAGCTCGGCCTGGCCGTGAACGGCAGGCAGAAGGACGACGGGGACAACTGGGTCGACAAGCCCAACTTCTTCGACGTGAAGGTGTTCGGCAATCAGGCCGAGATGCTCTCGAACCACCTGGCCAAGGGCCGGCGGATCGGCGTCGATGGCCGGCTCGACTGGTCGTCCTGGGAGGCGCAGGACGGGTCGAAGCGGTCGAAGGTCGAGGTCGTGGCCTTCACGATCCAGTTCCTCGACAGCCGCCAGGACGCCGAGGGCGGTGGCCAGCGCGAGTACGTCCCCGCGGGCGACGTCGCGGCCGACCGCTCCGACTTCGGCCCCTCCGGGACCGACGACGACATTCCGTTCTGAGAGAGATGACGCCAACCAGCTAGGCAACGAAGGAGTCGCGAGGACCGATGGCACAGCAGACGAAGGGAAACCGCCGCCCCCGGCCCGGCGCCGGTGGGCCGCTGCGAAGGAAGAGCTGCTACTTCTGCAGGGAGAAAATCGACGAGGTCGATTACAAGAACTACAACCAGCTCCGCCGGTACGTCTCCGAGAAGGGGAAGATCCGCTCACGCAGGATCACGGGCGCGTGCAGGCGCCATCAGGAGCAGGTTGCGACGGCGGTGAAGCGCGCGAGAGAGATGGCGCTCCTTCCCTACGTCACGGGTTAGATGGAAGTCATCCTCCTCACGGATGTCGAGAAGGTCGGGCTGCGGGGCGAGGTCGTCAACGTCGCACGGGGCTACATGCGCAACTACCTGGGGCCCCGCCGGCTCGCAGAGCCCGCAACCGCGGCCAAGGTCGGAGAGCTCGAGAAGCGCGAATCCGAGCGCACGAAGCACGAGGCGCGCAGCTTCGAGCAGGCGCAGGAGATCGCCGAGACGCTCAGGAAGACGGTGCTTCGCTTCGACGTGAACGCCGGTCCAAACGGAACGCTGTTCGGCTCGGTCACGGCGACGAACATCGCCGACGAGCTCTGGCGGACGCGCAAGATCCGCGTCGATCGCCGCAAGATTGCGCTCGCCGACTCGATCAAGCGGATCGGACGCTACGAGGTCCCGATCGACGTCTTCCAGGACGTGCGGGTCGAGGTCAAGACGCTGGTCGTCCCCGAAGGCGGCGAGCTTCCCCCCGAGGAAGAGCTGAAGGCGATGGAAGAGGCCGCGCGTGCCGAGGAGGAGGCCGCCAAGGCAGCCGCGGGAGAGGAATCGTGGGCGGAGGAGCTCCTCGAAGACGAGCCGGAGGAGGACACCGACCAGGCCGGCGGGGCGGAGGGCGGCGAGGCGGACGAGCCGGGCTCGGCAACCGAGCTGGACGTCGAAGGCGAGACTCAGGACTCGGAGGACGTTTCTGTCCCGCCCATCTCGGGCGAGCCCCAAGGCTCGGAGCGCAGCTAACCAGCCGTTCTCCACGGCGCCGTCCACACGCCTGTGGGCGGTTCGACGAACTTCCCGCTCTTTGCGGGCGGATTGTTCCCCGGCCCGGCCTCGGCCCGTGGACGGGCGGGCCAGACCTGGGGACGTCGTCCGGCGGCTATGCGAACATATGTTTCCTTTTCCCTGCTTTACGGCCTAGCAGACTGTGGACGCTCACACCGAGATCAGGCCCTCTACGGTCGTGGCTCGGATGGCCACCGCCCTTCGCGACACTGCCCCGGTCCCCCCGCAGAACCTCGACGCGGAGGAGTCCGTTCTCGGAGCGATGATGCTCGCTCCAGGGGCGATCGCGGCCGTGAGCGAGGTCCTCGATGCCGAAGGACGCGAGTTCTATCGCGAGAGCCACGCGAAGATGTACCGCGCGGCCCTCGCGCTCTATGCAAAGTGCGAGCCTCTCGATGCGATCACACTCGTCGACCAGCTCGACGAACGGGGTGAGCTCGAGGACGTCGGAGGCAAGGCGCGAGTCCACGAGCTGGCAGCTCTCGTCCCCGCGAGCGCGAACGCGGCCCACTACGCGCAGATCGTCCGCGAGGCCGCCACCCTCCGGGGGCTCATCCGGGCGGGCGGTGAGATCGCGAGACTCGGCTGGGAACGGCCTGGAGAGGCGACCGAGCTGGTCGACCAGGCCGAGGGAATCGTGTTCGCCCTCTCGCAGCAGCGGGCGACCGGGGAGTTCAGCCACATCGAAGCGCTCCTGAAGGAGAGCTTCGAGCGGATCACGGCGCTCTACGAGTCGGGCGCGGACGTGACCGGCGTCCCTTCGGGCTTTCGAGATCTCGACCGGATCACCTCGGGCTTCCAGCCTGGGAACCTGATCATCGTCGCCGCCCGCCCCAGCATGGGGAAGTCAGCGCTCGGGCTCTGCATGGCCGCCAACCTGGCCGTCCGGCACGAGGTGCCCGTCGCGCTCTTCACCCTCGAGATGTCGAAGTCCGAGGTGACCCAACGGCTCATGTGCAGCGAGGCGAAGGTCGAGTCCCAGCGCCTCCGGACGGGCAAGCTCGCCGCCGACGACTGGCCCCGGCTGACGGCCGCCTGTGACAAGCTCGCGAAGGCGCCGGTCTACGTCGACGACACAGGCTCGGTCACGATGATGGAGATCCGCTCGAAGGCACGCCGTCTGAAGTCGAAGCATTCGGACCTCGGGCTCATCGTGATCGACTATCTACAGCTCATGACCTCCGGCACGAACGCTGAGAACCGCGTGCAGGAGGTGTCGCAGATCTCCCGCAACCTGAAGGTGCTCGCGCGTGACCTCGACGTCCCGATCATCGCGATGTCGCAGCTCTCGCGCGCCGTCGAGCAGCGACACGACAAGCGGCCCATCCTTTCCGACCTCCGCGAGTCGGGGTCGATCGAGCAGGACGCCGACATCGTGTGCTTCATCTACCGCGACGAGTACTACGCAGGCGAGGAGTCGGATCAGCAGGGCCTCGCGGAGGTGATTGTCGCGAAGCACAGGAACGGCCCAACCGACACGATCAAGCTCTCGTTCCTGAAGCGCTACGCGAAGTTCTCGGACCTCGCTGCGGGGTAGAGCTCCCGAGCGCCGCTCGAGTCGCCCGGCGCGGGGAGTACGCTCCAGATCGATGCCAGCGACCGTGATCGTCGGGGCCCAGTGGGGGGACGAGGGGAAGGGGAAGATCGTCGATCTCCTGGCGCAGCACTCCGACTTCGTCTGCCGGTACCAAGGCGGCCCGAACGCCGGGCACACGATCGTCTGCGACGGGGAGACCTTCAAGCTCCACCACGTGCCGTCGGGGATCCTGAGCGCCGGGAAGATCTGCGTCGTCGGAGCAGGCTGTGTCATCGATCCGGGGCTCCTCGTCGACGAGATCGACGAGCTCGAGAAGCGCGGCGTCACCACCGCCGGGCTTCGGGTTTCGGGGAACGCCCACCTGATCATGCCGTGGCACGTCGCGATCGACTCGGCCAGCGAGCGGCGCCTCGGGAAGCTCCAGATCGGCACGACGCGGCGAGGAATCGGTCCCGCCTACGCCGACAAGGCGGCACGCCTCGGCATCCGGGTTCAGGACGTTCTGGATCCGAAGATCCTCCGCCAGAAGTTCGAGACGGCCCTCGCCGAGAAGAACATCGTGCTGGAACGCCTCCACGACGCGGCTCCGCTCCAGGTGGACGAGCTTGCGGAGCGGATGGAGTCCTACGCGCAGCGGCTCCGCCCCTACGTGGCCGACACCTCGCTGCTCGTCGATCAAGCCCTAAAGGAGGGCCGGCGAGTTCTGCTCGAGGGAGCGCAGGGCACACTCCTCGATCTCGACCACGGTACGTATCCCTTCGTCACCTCCTCAAATCCGATCGCGGGCGCGGCGGCGACGGGTACCGGCATCGGGCCGACCCGGATCGACAGCGTCGTCGGCGTCGCGAAGGCCTACGTGACTCGGGTCGGGGAAGGCCCCTTTCCAACGGAGATCGAAGGCCCGGGTCAACAGCGGATTCGCGAGCTCGGCGGCGAGTACGGGACGACCACGGGGCGGGAGCGCCGCTGTGGCTGGCTCGACCTCGTCGGCCTACGCTTCGCCGTCCGCGTGAACGGCCTGACTTCGCTTGCCCTGACGAAGCTGGACGTGCTCTCGCACTTCGGAGAGTTGCCGGTCTGCACGCGCTACCGGCTCGCGGACGGGACGGAGACGGACGAGGTCCCTGCTCACCAGACGGATTTCCACCACGCTCGCCCGGTGTACGAGACCCTGCCAGGGTGGAACGAGCCGCTCGACTCGGTCGAGCACCTCGAAGAGCTCCCCGACGCGGCGAGGCGCTACGTCGAGTACGTCGAGCGCGCGGCCGACGTCGAGGTCACGATGATCGGGACGGGAGCTGACCGCGAACGGGTGCTGACGCCCCGCGGGCTTCGGGCCGCGGTCAGCGTTTAGAGGGCTGCTCGACGATTACCGCGCCAGTTACCGACCAACCATCTAGCTGAGGTTGGTCGGCTCGTTGACGTTCCGAAGCAGGCTTTCGTCGATCGCGACGACCCTGGTCCGAAGCTCGCCGAGCAGGCGGTGGAGAGCGAAGTCTTGGGCCGCGATGCGTTCCTCGACGGCCGGGAGGATGCTCCGGCGATAGGCGCCCGGAAGCGGGCCGGTCTGAGGGACCGCGGCGTCGACGCCGCTGGCGCCGTCCGCCAGGAGCAGAAGCCCGTCCGGGGTCATGTGCGGAACATCGACCGGGAGGACGAGGCAGAGATCCGTCGTCGCGGCGCGAAGCCCGGCAGCTAGACCGATCATCGCCGCCCGGATCTCGCTCCCGTCGTCCACGACGGGAAACGGAAGCGGGAGCTCGTCAGCGGTCTTGCCGACGGCGATCACGCGCTCGCACGTCGTGTCGAGGGCGCGGTACGCACGCTCCCCGAGGGTCTCACCCTCGAAGCGCGCGAGCGCCTTCGGGGATCCGAAGCGCCGGCTTGCCCCGCCGACGAGGAGAATCCCTGTTACGCCGTGACGCGCCAAGGCTCGGAGTAGACGTTCACCCGGCCGTCGCGGACGAAGCCGCAAAGGGTCACGCCCCGGTCGCGAGCGAGGTCGACCGCAAGCGACGAAGGCGCACCGACGGCGACGAGGACCGGGCAACCGGCAACGGCCGCCTTCTGGACGAGCTCGAAGGAGAGCCGCCCGCTAACGCACATGACCTGTTGCGCGAGTGGCAAGAGCCCCTCGCCGAACGCCCAACCGATCCCCTTGTCCATGGCGTTGTGCCGCCCCACGTCCTCTCTCAGGCAGACGAGCTCGCCACGGTCGTCGAAGAGGCCCGTGGCGTGCAGCACTCCTGCGGCCGCAAACGCGGGTTGAGCCTCGCGGAGGCGCTCCGGCCGCTCCGCCACGAGTGTGGCGGCGAGG
>JBPCPR010000220.1:0-2703 GCA_050998925.1 Gaiellaceae bacterium | reverse complement strand
ACCTCGTTGAGTGCCAGGGAGCCCATAAACCTCCTCCGTCCTTCTTCAAGAACGTCTCCACCAGAGGCTTAGGGTGGTTATTGCACCGGAGCCGCTGGTCTTGGACTCCGGCCGGCACAACGCTCGACGGCACTTGCGGTCGCTGTGCAGGGAAAACGCTAGCACAGACTGCGAACGAGCGGCAACATTTCTGCCCGAGACGTTGGCGGCCGGCTCTACTTTTCCAGCCGGTACCCCATGCCGCGGACGCTTGCGATCCGCTCCTTGCCGAGCTTTCTCCGCAGATAGCCGACGTAGACGTCGACGATGTTCGAGCCCGGGTCGAAGTCGTACCCCCAAACCTGGCTCGGCGCAGGAGCACGGGGTGCGCCAGCCGCTCGAGCAGGCGCACCTCGGCAGCGAGCCCGCGCAGGGCGTGATCGTCCTCGACGAGGTTGGGGCGGACGATCTTCACGACCACGAAGGAGAGCATCCGCTCCTCCCACGCCAGATACGTCTCGTAGCGTTCGCCGCTGCCGAGCAGCTTGACCGCCATCCGGCCGGGAGCGATCTCGTCCCCCTCCGCGAGCTCCCAGCCAGGCCGTGCCGTTCTCCCGGCGGGGTCCGCGGAAGGAGGGGCGCTTTCGAAGCGCCCCTCCTCGTCTGCGACTCGGGACGCGACGGCCACTACTAGGTCGAGCCGCCGCCACTGGCGCTGCTGGCGCTGAACGAGCCGCCGCCGTTGCTGGTGTCGTCACCGCCGCCACCGCCACCGCCGCTGGCGGGCGGAGGGGCCGGGGCCGGTGCGGGAGCCGACGCAGAAGCCGCACGGATGCCGGTGCGATCGGCCGAGCGGTCGCGGGACCTGGACACGTCACGCGAGTTGTGATCGCCGGTGCGATCTCGCGACCAGTCGAGCGAGTTCGACCGGTCGAGCGCTCCGACCCTGTCGCCCGTTGCATCGAGAGAGCGGTCGAGCGAGCGCGAGCGGTCGAGGCTCGTCATGTCGCGGGAGCGATCGTTCGATGCGGACTTGTCGCCGCCCTTCTTGGTCGGAGGCGAACCCGTGGGGTCCATGGTCTTGCTGTCGTCGTCGTCATCGTCGCCGTCGCGCGCCAACGTGGCATCGATGTCGTCGTCGTCGCGCTTGATCGCGATCTCGCTGGCGTTCGCATCCGACGACGAGGTCGCCACGGCTCCCGTGGTGACGAGGAGCCCGGTCGTGGCGACGGCAGACGCCAGGGCGACCATGGTGAGCTTGATGAACCGTTCCATTTGCCTCTCCTTTCCTGGCTTGTGTCAACGAACGTACCCAGGCCAAGTGAGACCGCCATGAAACCTCGATGAGACTCCTCTCATGAGAGGCCGAGCGGAATCAGGATCGGCAAGACGTGCGTGAGGCCCAACCGGCGGTGGGCTTTCCCAGCTCTAGGCGGGCGGCTCGTCGAGGTTGATCCAGACGCATTTCACCTCGGTGTAGAGCTCGAGTGCATAGCTCCCCATCTCGCGCCCGTGGCCGCTCATCTTGTAGCCGCCGAACGGTGCCGCCGGGTCGCCGGCGCCGTAGCAGTTGACCCAGACCGACCCGGCGCGCAGCCTGCGGGCCGTGCGGTGAGCCCGGCCGATGTCCCGCGTCCAGACTCCTGCGGCCAGACCGTAGAACGTGTCGTTGGCCTTGGCGAGGAGCTCGTCCTCGCTCTTGAACGGGAACACGGTGAAGACGGGCACGAAGATCTCCTCACACGCGACGCGGGCGTCGTCGCTCGTGTCGGTGATGATCGCCGGGCGAACGAAGTTTCCCCTGGCGAGGTCTCCGTCGGAGACGCGCTCGCCGCCCGCCGCGACCTTGCCCTCCTCGGTGCCGACCTCGATGTAGCCGAGCACGCGCTCGAGCTGCTCCGCGGAGACGATCGGCCCGATCTCGGTCTCCGGATCGATCCCCGGCCCGACCTTCAATTTCCCCGTGTCCTCGATCAGATGGCCGACGACCTCGTCGTACTTGTCCGCGGCGACGTAGAGGCGCGAGCCTGCCGAGCAGTCCTGGCCCATGTTCCAGTAGATGCCCCAGAGGGCGCCCTCGCGGACCTGCCGCGAGTCCGCGTCCGAGAAGACGATGTTGGGCGACTTTCCCCCGAGCTCGAGCGAGACCCGCTTGAGATTCCCGACCGAGGCCTCGACGACCTTCTGGCCGGTGAGATGCTCGCCCGTGAATGCGACCTTGTCGACACCCGGATGACGCGTTAGCGCTTCACCTGCGGTCTCCCCGTATCCGTTCAGGACGTTCACGACTCCAGGAGGAAAACCGGCGTCTCGCACGAGCTCGGCGAGGCGGAGCGCCGAGAACGGCGTCTGCTCGGCGGGCTTCAGGATCCCCGTGTTGCCGCAGGCGAGCGCAGGCGCCAGCTTCCAGGCTGCCATGGCCAGCGGGTAGTTCCAGGGGATGATCCCGGCGGCCACTCCCACGGGCTCGTGCAACGTGTAGCAGTGGAAGTTGCCGGAGGAGACCGGAATCGTCTCGCCGAAGATCTTGGTCGCGTAGCCGGCGAAGAAGCGGAACATATCCGCCACATGCGGCAGGTCCCCGTCGCGCGCCGCCGTGATCGGTTTCCCGTTGTTGAGCGTCTCGAGGAGCGCCAGCTCGTCGATCGATTCCTCGATCAGCTCGGAGAGCCGCCAGAGCAGCCGACCCCGGTCGGATGGCGTCATGGTCGCCCAGTCGCCCTC
>JBPCPR010000097.1:0-2906 GCA_050998925.1 Gaiellaceae bacterium | reverse complement strand
CTGCATGCCCGGTCGCAGCCGACTCGGCGGCTTCCTCGGCCTGGAGCCGCTCGTGCTCCGCCTGCCACTCCTCGTTCGACCTGGGGAGTGGAACGGACGCATCCTCCCAGCGTTGCTCGACGGGGTGCCAGCGGGTCAGCGCCACGGCCGCATCAAAGCCGAGCTCCGCCAACCGGTCGCGGACGAGCACGTTCACCTGGCGCGCCCGCTCCTCGGTGTCCGCGTAGAGGAAAACAATGCCCTCGTCGTGGCTGACGACGACCCGGTCTCCGACCCGCGCGCGATGAGCGTCCTCGAGCTCGAGCTCCCTGAGGGCGTTCACGAGCCCCGGTGCGTTCCCCTCCTCCGCCAGCTCGACGGTCAGCCGCCAGTCGTCAGCCATGGCGGGAATCTAGCGGCGGCCGGCCCACCACGGAGCCGCTATCCTCGCGAACCCGATGCGCTGGCTCCTGAAGGCGGGCTTTCAGAAGGCGCTGAGCTCGCTGCCGGCCTCGCACGAGCTCAACTACGTGCTCCAGCGGGGGGTGATGCGCACCCTGCCGGGCGGTCCGGCGGCGCTCATCCGCAAGTTCGCGCGGGCTAAGGCGCACCACGACATCTATCTGGCCCAAGGCGGCTCTCCGGGGCCCGAGGCCTCCTTCTACGAGTTCGGAGCCGGGTGGGATCTCGCCATCCCGCTCTCGTACTACGCGCTCGGAGTCGATCACCAGACGCTCGTCGACATCCATCCGATCGTCCGCCTCGAGCTCGTCGACGCCGCGCTCGAGCAGCTCCGCACCCAGAAGCCCGAGCTCGAGCGGATCGCCGGTCGGCCCGTCCGCCTCCCCGAGCCCGCCGGCCTGAGTGCCGTCGCCGACCTCGAGCCTCGCTTCGGCATCCGCTACCTCGCTCCGTGCGATGCCTGCGGCACCGGGCTCCCGCCCGGGTCCTTCGACTTCATCTCGAGCACGAACACGTTCGAGCACATCCCCGAGCCCGACGTCGGCCCCGTGCTCGCAGAGTGCAGACGGCTGCTGCGACCCGATGGAATCATGAGCGCCCGGATCGATCTCCAGGACCACTACTCCTACGTCGACCGGAGTGTCTCCCGCTACAACTACCTGCGCTTCTCCGAGCGGGCCTGGCGGCTCGCGAACTCGTCCGTCCACTTCCAGAACCGGCTCCGCTATCCGGATTACGTCCGGCTGGCGGGGGAGGCGGGGCTCGAGATCGTCTCCGAGACCCTGTCGCGCCCGTCCGCGGACGATCTCGAGGCGTTGCGCTCGATCTCACTCGCGCTCCGCTTCAAAAGCCGCTACTCGCTCGAGGAGCTCGGCGTGAAGACGGTGACGCTCGTGGCGCGGCCCGTCACCACACCCCCCGCAGGATCTCGGTGATCTCCGCGCCGGTCGCGGGACGGGGGTTCGCGCGCGTGCCAGCGCGCCCGGCGGCCTGTGCGCCGACCTCGTCCAGGTCTTCCTCGCGGACGCCGAGCTCGCGCAGCCGTCGGAAGCCGCCGAGAGCGGCGAGCTCCTCGAGGCGCGAGGCGGGGTCGTCGCTCCCGATCGCCACGCCGAAGCGTGCGATCTCCGCGCCGGCGGCGGGCTCGTTGAAGCGGAGCGCGGCCGGGAGGCAGATCGCGTTCAACGAGCCGTGCGCGATCCCGTACCGGCCGCCGAGAGCCTGGGCCATCGCATGGCCGAGCCCGAGCCCCGCACCGGCGAGAGCCGCGCCCGCATGCATGGCCCCCTCGAGGAGCTCGCGACGCGCCTCGCTCGACTCACCGTCCGCGACGACTGCCGGCAGCGCACCGGAGACGAGGTGCGCCCCGGTGAGCGCCTCCGCATCGGCCTCGGCGTTCCGGCCCTCGACGTAGAGGGCCTCCGCGCAGTGCGCAAGAGCATTCAGCGCCGTGCCGACGGTCTCGCTGGTCGGAAGTGTCAGCGTCAACTCCGGCTCGTAGACGATTCCGTAAACGCGCGCTTCGCCGCCGCCTCCCTTGACTCCGCGCACCTCGTCGCGGACGCCGAAGCCGGCCGTCCATTCAGCGCCCGAGTACGTGGTCGGCACTGAGACGACGGCCAGGTCTCTCCGCGCGGAGACGGCCTTGGCAGTGTCGATGGCGCTGCCGCCGCCGACGGCGAGAAGCCCGTCCGCGTCCCGAGAGGCTTCGACGGCAGCGTCGACGGTCTCGGCCGGAACGTGCGAGCGGACGCCGTCGAAGACACCCTGGACGGGTAAGTCGAGCCCGGCCCAGCGTGGCGTAGTCACGAGGAGAGGCCGTCCGACCCCGAGCTCCGCGAGCACGCCGGGGAGCTCGTCGAGCCCCCAGCGAACGATCAACCGGCGTGCTCCCGCGCGAATCCGAGGAAGGCTTCGGCTGCCCGCGTCAGCGCCCGCCCGCGCCCGCGGACGACATAGACCCGGCGCGCCGGCTCCACGCCCTCGACTCGCGCCATTCCGAGAGCACCGGTCTCGAGCTCCCGCTCGACCGCCGTCCGCGAGATGAACGTGACGCCGTAGCCTGCTCCGACCGCGCTCTTCACGGACTCCTGCAGGCCCAGGACGAGCTTGGCGTCGAGGTCGCGGACTCGAAGCCCGGCGCGACGGAGCTCCTCGTCGACGACCTGGCGGACGCCCGCTCCCTCCTGCATGACGACGAGAGTCTCCGCACGGAGCCCGTCGAGCGTCATCCCCCCGCCCGCGGACGGGTGGCCCGGCGGCACGGCGAGCACGATCTCGTCGAGCGAGAGCGGCTCGAAGTCGAGCGAGCGATGGCGTCCGTGCGCGCCGACGACGCCGAGCTCGAGCTCGCGCGCGGCCACCTGCTCGGTCACGGTGTGGGTGTCGGAGACCGAGAGACTGACCCTGAGGTCGGGATGCTCGCGCTGGAACTCGCAGAGGAGCAGGGGGACGAGGTGTGCCCC
>JBPCPR010000169.1:0-5325 GCA_050998925.1 Gaiellaceae bacterium | reverse complement strand
TCCTCGCCTCGGAGAAGGTGACCGGGAAGGTGCTCGACTCCGACGACCAGCGGCGCCTGATCGACGAGACGATCGAGGAGATCGACGTCAAGCGCATCGCCTCGGAGAACTAGCACTTGGCCGTCGTCCACCGGATCTACGCCCAAGCGCTCCTCGACGCCGCGCACGACGGGGACAGCCTCGAGGTCGTGCGCGACGAGTTCGGCCAGTTCGCAGCAGCGCTTCGGGAGTCGGACGAGCTCGCGGCTCTCCTTCGGAACCCGCAGGTGGACAGCCGGGCGAAGGGGGACGTCCTCGAGGCGGCGTTGGCCGGCGCCGACGAGGCGGTCCGGAACTTCGTGCACCTGCTGGTCGAGAAGAACCGGATCGGCGAGGTGCTCGAGATCCACGAGGAATGGGAGCGCCTCCCGGCCGCGGAGGAGCGGATCCTCGAGGTCGAGCTGACGACCGCGGTCGAGCTCTCCGACAAGGAGGCGGCCGAGATCGTCAAGCAGATCGAGGCTGCCGCGGGACGCAAGGTCGAGGCCAGTCGGAGCGTCGATCCCGCCCTGATCGGCGGGCTCGTCCTCCAGGCGGGGTCACTGCGGGTCGACGCGAGCGTGCGCGGCCGGCTCGGCGACCTCCGCGAAGAGCTTTTGCAGAAGAGCTAACGAGAAGGAGACACGGTGAAGCTACGCCCAGAGGAGATCACCTCGATCCTGAAGCAGCGTATCGAGGAGTACGACGTCGACACCGAGCTCGCGGAGGTGGGCACCGTTCTCCAGGTCGGAGACGGGCTGGCCCGCGTCTACGGGCTCGAAAGCTGCATGGCCATGGAGATGCTGGCGCTCGAGCACGGCGTCACCGGCATCGCCTTCAACCTCGAGGAGGGAAACGTCGGCGTGCCGCTCTTCGGCGAGTGGGAGCATGTCCGCGAAGGCGAGTCCGTGAAGCGGACGGGCAAGGTCGTCAACGTGCCCGTCGGGGACGCGCTCGTGGGGCGGATCGTGAACCCGCTCGGCGAACCGCTCGACGGTGCCGGGCCGATCGACTCGTCCGAGACGCGCCCGCTCGAGTTCAAGGCGCCAGGCGTCGTCAACCGCCAGCCCGTGAAGGAGCCCCTCCAGACCGGGATCAAGGCGATCGACTCGATGATCCCGATCGGGCGCGGCCAGCGCGAGCTCGTGATCGGCGACCGTTCCACCGGCAAGACGGCGATCCTCGTCGACGCGATCCTGAACCAGAACGGGCAGGACGTGATCTGCATCTACGTGGCGATCGGCCAGAAGGCCTCGACGGTCGCCCAGGTCCACGAGCGCCTGCGCGAAGCCGGAGCCATGGACTACACGATCATCGTCGCCGCGGACGCGGCCGAGGCCGCCCCGATCAAGTGGATGGCGCCGTTCGCCGGCTGCGCGATGGGGGAGTACTTCCTCTACAACGGCAAGCACGCGTTTTGCATCTACGACGATCTTTCGAAGCACGCGGACGCCTACTGGCAGATGTCGCTCCTCCTGCGGCGGCCGCCGGGGCGCGAGGCCTTCCCCGGGGACGTCTTCTACCTCCACTCCCGGCTCCTCGAGCGCGCCTGCAAGCTCTCGGACGACCTCGGTGGCGGCTCGCTGACCGCCCTGCCCGTGATCGAGACCCAGGCCGGCGACGTCTCCGCGTATATCCCGACGAACGTCATCTCGATCACGGACGGTCAGATCTTTCTGGAGAGCGACCTCTTCTACTCGGGCGTCCGGCCGGCCATCAACGTCGGCATCTCCGTCTCGCGCGTGGGAGGAAACGCCCAGACGAAGGCGATGAAGAAGGTGGCGGGGCGCTTGCGGCTCGAGCTCGCCCAGTACCGCGAGCTGGAGGCTTTCGCGCAGTTCGGGTCCGAGCTCGACCCGCAGACGCAGCGAACCCTGGCCCGGGGGGAGCGGATGGTGCAGACGCTGAACCAGCCCCAGTACCAGCCGTGGCCGATGGAGGAGCAGGTCGTCGCGATCTACGCGGGAATCCACGGCCACCTCGACGAGGTCCCCCCGGCGCAGGTGCCGAGGTTCCAGGACGAGCTGCGAGAGTTCCTGCGGTCCGAGGGGGGCGTCCTCGAGTCGATCCGTGAAGAGAAGGATCTGACCGACGAGATCGTCGAGAAGCTCGAGGCGGCCTTCGGGAAGTTCAAGGAAGGCTTCTCCGTGAAAGAGGAGCCGAGCCTGGCGGGAGCCGCCTCATAGCCTCCGTCCAGGACATCAAGCGGCGCGTCCGCTCTGTTCGAAACACGAGCAAGATCACCAAGGCGATGGAGCTCGTCGCCGCGGCGAAGCTCCGCCGCGCGGAGGCGCGGATCGAGGCCCTGCGCCCGTATGCGGAGCGGATGCGCGAGCTGATGATCGGCACGGCCCGCGCGACGCCGTCGCGCGGCTTCCCGCTGCTCGAGGAGCGGGAGAACGCGAGCTCGGTGGCGATCGTCCCTCTGACCGGCGATCGCGGGCTCGCAGGCGGGTTCAACGCCCAGATCGTCCGGCGTGCACTCGGCCTGGAGCGCGAGGCCAGGGAAGCCGGCCAGGACGTGCGGTGGGCCGTGATCGGCAAGAAGGGGCGTTCTACCCTGCGGTTCCGCCGCTTCGAGGTCGAGCAGGCCTGGGTCGACTTCACCGACCGGCCCGAGTACTCGGATGCCGCGGCGATCGCGCGGAAGCTGGCCGAGCTCTTCACGGACCGCGTGGTCGACCGGGTCGTCATCGTCTACAACCGGTACGAGTCGGCGTTGACCCAGCGGGTGGTCGTCGAGGACGTGCTGCCGATCCCACGCCACGCGCTCGAGGACGACGAGGAGAAGAGCGCCTACGAGATCGCGCTCGAAGGCGATTTCATCTACGAGCCGGAGCCGGACATCATCCTCGAGCGCCTGCTTCCGACCTACCTCGAGACGACGATCTATCGCGCGCTGCTCGAGTCCGCCGCCTCGGAGCACGGCGCCCGCATGACCGCGATGCGAAACGCCTCCAAGAACGCCGGCGAGCTGATCGACCGGCTCACGCTGGAGATGAACCGTGCCCGCCAGGCCGAGATCACGCAGGAGATTCTCGAGGTCGTCGCGGGCGCGGATGCGCTCGAGGGTTAGCTCTTCGCCGGCGGGCAATCGTTCTGGCGCGAGCGCGAGCCATCAATTACACTCGCGCGGCGTCTAAAGGAGGACGGGCATGAGCGCGCCAATCGCCACCGAGCCGGAAGCCGTTCAGCTCGAGCCAGCCGAAGCGGCCGAGACCGTCGTCGGCCGCTCGCCACGCCAGCTCTTCTGGGCCCGCTTCAAGCAGGACAAGGCCGCTTTCGTCGGCCTCGCGGTGATCATCATCCTGGTCCTGATCGCGATCCTCGCGCCGGTGATCGCGAACATCGTCGGCCACGGCAAGAACGAGCTCTTCGGCTCGGAAGCCTCGGACGAGTTCGGGCTTCCGAAGGGGCCGTCGGGCGAGTTCCTGATGGGCGCGGACACCGCCGGCCGCGACGTCTTCGTCCGCGTCCTCTACGGCGCCCGGACGTCCCTCATCGTCGCGCTCGGAGCGACCGGTATCGCGGTCGTGATCGGCATCGTGCTCGGCCTGCTTGCCGGCTACTTCGGCGGCATCGTCGACACGATCATCTCGCGGGGAACCGACATCATCCTTTCGGTGCCGGCGCTGCTCTTCGCGATCGGCATCGTCGCGGTTTGCTCGACCTCGGCCCAGGGCTGTCTCGGCGGGCTCGTGAAGCCGGGCCTCTCGCTCGTCATCTTCGTGATCTCGCTCTTCACGTGGCCCTACATCGCCAGGATCGTTCGCGGTAACACGCTCTCGCTCCGCGAGCGGGAGTTCATCGAGGCGCGCCGCTCGCTGGGGGCGAGCCACACCCGGATCATGTTCCGGGAGGTGCTGCCGAACCTCGTGGCGCCCATCATCGTCTACGCGACGCTCCTGATCCCGCAGAACATCCTCTTCGAGGCAGCGCTCTCGTTCCTCGGCCTCGGGGTTCCCCAGAGCATCCCCTCGTGGGGCCGCATGATCTCGGACGCCGCCCGCGTCTTCGAGGTCGCCTGGTGGCTCATGGTCTTCCCCGGCCTCTTCCTGATCGCCACGACGCTCGCGTTCAACCTGTTCGGCGACGGCCTGCGCGACGCGCTCGATCCGCGCAGCGGTCGGTAACGGGTTAGCGCGTCGTCGTAATCGTCCGATACGAGCCGCTTCTAACTTCCGGGCAGCGCGGTCGTCTCTTGTCCTCGGATGGTTCCGCGACCGCCGTCCTGGCGCGGCTTGAAAGGGAAAGGTGAAGACCGTTCGAACTCTGACGAACTGTTCCGGCATCGAAATGGGAGAGACACGTGCCACGTAGACGATTTGCACTGATTGCGCTCCTCGCGCTCGTGCTTGCGCTCGTAGCTTCAGCGTGCGGCGGGGACGACGAGGAAGCTGGCCCGAGCGGTGGCTCGACGGACACCGGCCAGGCCGACGAGGGCGAGGCGACCAAGGGCGGGATCTACCGCATTGCAGCGTCGTCCTTCGAGTTCACGGGCGGATTTGATCCGACCGGTGAGTACCTCGGAACGGCTTTCGCCCTCTATTCCAACCTGCTCCTGCGCAACCTCGTGGGCTACACGCACGAGGGCGGCGCGGCGGGCAACGAGATCGTGCCCGACCTCGCCACCGACCTGGGCGAGGTCTCGGACGACGGGCTGACCTACAAGTACACGCTGAAGGACGGCGCCATGTTCGGTCCCCCGGTCAGCCGTGCGATCACCTCCGAGGACATCGCGTATGCCTTCGAGCGGATCGGCACCGAGGCGCTCGTAGCCCAGTACGGGTTCTACTACACGGTCGTCGAGGGCATGGCCGAGTTCACGGCCGGCGACGCCGACACGATCTCGGGCATCGAGACGCCCGACGAGAAGACGATCAGCTTCACGCTGACGCAGCCCACGGGCGACTTCCTCTACCGGCTGGCAATGCCTGCCGCTGCTCCGGTTCCTCCGGAGGTCGGGAAGTGCTTCAAGAAGGCCGGCGAGTACGGCCGGACCGTCATTTCCTCGGGCCCTTACATGATCGAGGGCTCGGATCAGGCAGACGCGTCGAGCTGTGCCGCGTTGAAGCCGTTCTCCGGCTTCGACCCGACCCGACGTCTCTCGTTCGTGCGGAACCCCGACTACGACCAGTCGACAGACGACACGCGTGAGAACAACATCGACGGGCTCGACTACTCGCTGAACACGAACATCAAGGACATCTTCAACAAGATCGAGGCGGGCGAGCTCGACGGCGAAGTCGAAGCCCCGCCGGCCGAGGTGCTCCGCAAGTGCTCAACCACCTCGGACCTAAAGGCCCT
>JBPCPR010000290.1:0-5438 GCA_050998925.1 Gaiellaceae bacterium | reverse complement strand
TACTCTGCGGTGGGTGCGGACGCATCGTTTCTTCGGAGCCCTCTTCGTCCTGGGCGCCCTGCTCGCCGCCGGGCCGTCGGTGGCCGCTGCGCAGCCGGCGAAAGGCACTGCGGAGGCCCTGGGAGTCAGGGTTCTCGTGCCGGGAGGCGGCGGCACCGCAGCATTCGTCTCTGCTCCGCCGGCGGCATCGGCGGCCGCGAACTCCTATGCGTACTTCGACGCGCTTTCGACCGGCGCCATCCAGACGAGCGTCCGGGCTACCTCGGGACTGCGCGCGACCTCTACCGCGCTGGCCTCGGTGACGGGTATCTCGCTCTTCGGTGGCGAGATCTCGGTCGGCCGGGCTGTGGTTCGAGCCCGAGCGTTTGCCTCGAGCGCCGCCGGGGGCGCGGACCTGCTCGGCTCCTCCGTGTCCGGGATCCACATCCTCGGGACCGCCGTGGTGGCGACCCCGAACCGACGGGTGCCACTGGCCGATTGGGGCTACGCAGTCTTGCTCGAGCAGGCTGTGGTGGCGGAGCCCGCCGGGCGACGTGGGAAGCGCGTCTTCGCGAGCGCTGTCCACGTTCACCTGACGGCAGCGCACGGCGGCCTCCCGGCCGGGACGGACATTACGATCGGCTATGCGGAGGCCTCTGCGAGCGCACGGAAGGCGCCGCCTGCGACGACGACGCCTGACGAGCCCGAGAGCCGCGATGCTCCTAACGACCCGGTCGAGCAGCCTCCGGGCGCGAGCCTCTCGCCGCCGCCAACCGTCCAGTCGCCTCCCTCGGATGTGAAGCCCGAGCTGACGGCCGCCGGCTACGTTTTTCCCGTCTACGGGCCGGCCGCCTCGTTCACGGACGACTTCGGCGCGGCCCGGGCCACCACCGGCTGGCACCACGGTAACGACATCTTCGCCCCGGTCGGGACTCCGCTCCTCGCGGTTGCCGACGGAACCCTCTTCTCCGTCGGCGTCAACTCGCTCGGCGGAAACCGGCTCTGGCTCCGCGATCGGAGCGGGAACGAATTCTACTACGCGCACCTGTCCGCCTTCTCGCCGGTCGCCCAGGAGGGAGCTGCCGTGAAGGCCGGAGACGTCGTCGGGTTCATGGGGGCCACGGGCGACGCGGTCGGGACTCCTCCTCACCTCCATTTCGAGATTCACCCGGCCGGTCTCCTCGGCCTCGGCTACGACGGCGTTGTGAACCCGTACGAGTACCTGATCGCCTGGCGGCGGCTCGACGACCTCTCGCTCGGCCTGGCAACCCGGCCCGGGAAGGCTCCGCCGCCCGGAGCGGTGCTGCTCGAGGCTGCCGACATCTCAGCCATGAGCGGTCTCGACCCCGACGCCCTCGCGCGAACGCTCGAGCTGTCGGCTCTCTTCGGGGAGAGCCTGGCGCCGGTGGAGCCGGAGGCGTCCTCGTCGCCGGGCTTCTCCGGGTGAGGTTCGGATCAACCGGCGTTCGCCCTGAGCTCCGTGAGCGCTGAGGTGAGATGCCGCTCGACCGTGCGAGCCGCTCCGGCACCGTCACCCGCCGCGATCAGCCGCACGATCTCTGCATGCTCCTCGAGATCGCGCTTGACGCGTCCGGGCCGGCGAGCCTGGCGCGCGTAGAAGACCGGGGCGATCCTTCCGCCCCAGAGGGACTCCACGAAGCGGGTCAGATGGGGATTCTCGGCTCCCGCGACCAGGCCCACGTGAAACTCCCGGTTCGCCTCGAACTGGCGGTCGAGATCGGACCCGGCGCGCCGTTGAGCCCGGATCGCCGTCTCGAGCCGGCGCGCCGTCTCCGCAGGGCTTCGCTCCGCCGCTAGCCGCGCGGCCGCAGGCTCGAGGATGCGCCGGGCCTCGTAGTCGGCTTCGATCTCCCTTTGCGTGAACGGCGCCACCACCGCGCTGCGATGGGGGCGAAGCTCGATCAGTCCCTCGGAAGCGAGGCGGTTGAGCGCCTCGCGCAGCGGAGTGCGAGACGTGCCCAGGTCGTCCGCGAGCGCTTCCTGGCGGAGCGATTCGCCCGGAGCGAGCTCGCCGCGCAGAATCAGTGCGCGAACACGCCCGTAGACGCGGTCGGCGAGGCTGTCCGTGTCGATCGGCGCGACGGAAGTCATTTCTGGAAGGGCGCTATCGTGATGTCCACGACCATCGCTCCACCGTCGATGACGAGGCTCGCACCGGTGACGAACGAGGCTTCGTGCGAGGCGAGGAAGAGGCAGGCAGCGGCGATCTCGTCCGGCTCGCCGGCACGGCGAAGCGGGACGTAACGTGCCGCCAGCTCGTAGGCGCCTTCGCGATCGACCCCCTCCTGCTCGGCGATCTCGTCCATCGAAGCGTCGCCCATCGGCGTCCGGACCCACCCGGGACAGACCGCGTTCACGCGGACTCCGCGGGGTCCGTAGCTCAGCGCCAGAGAACGGGTCAGCATGATGAGCCCGGCCTTGCTCAAGGAGTAGGCGGGGCCGCCCGCACTCGCGACGTAGCCCGCGACAGAGGCGACGTTGACGATGGAGCCACGGCGCTCGACGAGGTGGGGGAGCGCCTCGCTGCAGACGAGCTTCGCTCCTGTCAGGTTCGCCTCCAGCGTCTGCTGCCAGCTCGCCCAGCCGATCCCCGCGTTGTTGACGACGACATCGAGGCCGCCGAAGCGCTCGACGGCTGTCGCGACCGCTTCCTCGACGTGGCCCTGGTCCGCGACGTCACCACGGACGGCGACGGCTCCAGTCTCCTCGGCTACCGCATCGAGCGGTTCCGCCCGCCGCCCTGTCGTAACCACCGAGGCACCTTCGGCGACGAAGCGCCGGACGACTGCGGCACCGATTCCGGTACCGCCGCCGGTCACAAGGGCGACCTGGCCATCCAAGCGCATTCCGTATATTGTATCCAAGTTCCCGGCCAGTGACGAGGGGTAGGCTCCCGGGAAAGCGTCCGTTCGAGGAGGGCTCACGATGGGTGTGGAGCAGGCAGCGAACACGAGGCTCAAGGGGTATTCGCTCCCGCAGACGGAGACTGGTCGTTCTTCCTTGGTCCCGGCGCCTCCCTGGCATTATTCGGGCGACTTTCTGATCATCGAGTATCGGACCGATCCGGAGGCGGCTCGCGCGCTGCTGCCGCCCGAGCTCGATCCGGGGCCGGAGCTCGGCAGCGCCGCCGCGATCTTCGTCGACTGGCAGTCCTGCTCAGACTCGTTCGAGGAGCTCCTCGACCCGGTGCGCGCCCAGTACAAGGAGTTCTTCGTCGTCCTGGCAGCCGAGCACCGAGGCGAAGCGGTGACGCGCTGCCCCTTCATGTGGGTCGACCAGGGCGTGCCGCTCGTACGGGGGCTGATCCAGGGGTTTCCGAAGAAGCCGGGCTCGATCTGGATGACGAAGCCCGTCACGGTCGGCAGAGCGGGACCCCGTCTCGGCCCGGGCGGTCGTTTCGGCGCGACGCTCGCTGCCGCGGACAGGCGTCTCGCAGAGGCGACGGTAACGCTCAGCCGGGAGTCGACGGAGGGCCCGACCGTCAACTCGCCACCCCTCTTCAACACGCGTTATTTCCCGGAGTGGGAGCAGGGCGCGCAGCCGCTCGACGAGCACGTCTGGGCGGGCGGGGAGGAGAAAGAGATCTCGACCATCTGGGAAGGTGACGCCACGCTCCGGTTCTTCGAGTCGCCGGCCGACGAACTCTCGCTGCTCGCGCCTGTGGACGTCGGGAAGGGGTTCTGGTTCAGCTTCGGGTACACGGTCGACGGCGGGAGGCGAGTCGAGTGAAACGGCCCGTCGAGCTTCAGCCGACGAAGATCGTCGCCGTGCATCTGAACTATGCGAGCCGGGTCGAGGAGTACGCCGCGGCGACGCCTGATCATCCCTCGTACTTCCTGAAGCCGCTGAACACGCTGGCGCGCCACGGTGACGAGGTCGTCCGGCCACGTGGCTGCCGCTATCTCAACTACGAGGGTGAGGTAGCGCTCGTCGTGGGCCGGCGCGCGAAGCGCGTGTCTGAGGACGAGGCCCTCGCTTACGTCGGCGCGTACTCGGTGGCGAACGACTTCGGCGTGCACGACTTCCGGCACGTCGACCGGGGCTCGATGCTCCGCGTGAAGGGCCAGGACGGCTTCTGCCCGATCGGCCCGGAGCTCGTCGACGCGGAGGATGTCGACCCGACCGACCTGAGCCTCAGGACGTTCGTGAATGGTGCAGTCGTGCAGGAGGGGAACACGGGCGAGCTGCTCTTCCCGTTCGCCTACCTGCTCGCTGATCTCTCGCGGCTCATCACGCTCGAGGCCGGCGACATCCTGCTGACCGGTACGCCCGCGAACTCCCGTCCGGTCGAGCCCGGCGACGTCGTCGAGGTCGAGGTGGAAGGGATCGGCCGGCTCTCGAACCGCATCGTCGAGGCCAAGGACGACCTCGCGGCGGTGGGCGCCCAGCCGGAGGACTCTCCGAATGCCCGCCACGTCGCCCTCGCCGTTCCGGAGGAGACCGCGTGACCCCGACGCAATCTCGGTCCGGAATCGGCGCGTGCAGTCACACTCACGCGCCCTTTGCGGGCGTACGCTCGAAGCGGGCGGTGGGTTGGACCTTCCCCACACGGGTGGGGATGTGAGCATCGCTACGGCAACCGTCGCCGGCGTCGAGGTGTCGCCGGAGCACTTCATCGGCGGTGTGCGGGTCGGCTCGGTGGAGACGTTCGTCGACCTCTCGCCGATCGACGAGGGCCCTCTTGCCGACGTCGCCCGCGGCGGGGTCGCAGAAGTGGATGCGGCCGTCGAAGCGGCGCGCGAAGCGTTTCCCGCCTGGGTCGCCCTCGGCCCCGGCGGCCGAGCCGAGCACCTCTTCCGGCTCGCGGACCTGATCGAGACGAACGTCGAGACCCTGGCTGCCGTCGAGACGCTCGACAACGGCTCGCTGCTCGAGGCGTCGCGGCTCCGCGTCATGAAGCGCGGTGCCCTGAACGTTCGGTTCTTCGCCCAGCTTGCGCTCGACCTGGAGGAGCGCACCTGGCAGGCGAACGGCGTCGAGAACCGCGTCCGGCACGACCCGTCCGGCGTCGCCGCTCTGATCACGCCCTGGAACGCGCCCTTCATGCTTTCGACCTGGAAGGTCGGCCCTGCGCTCGCGGCGGGCTGCACCGCAGTCCTGAAGCCACCCGAGTGGGCACCGCTCACCTGCTCGCTCCTGGCCGACTTCGCGGCGGAGGCGGAGCTTCCGCCGGGCGTGCTGAACGTCGTGCAGGGGATCGGTGAAGAGGCAGGGGCCGCCCTCGTCGCCCATCCCGGCGTCAGCCGCATCTCGTTCACGGGCTCGGTCGACACGGCCCGGCTGATCGGGAAGGCGGCCGCCGAGAACATCGTCCCGGTCTCCTTCGAGCTCGGCGGCAAGTCGCCGTTCCTCGTCTTCGCCGACGCCGACCTCGACGCGGCTGTCGAGAAGGCGACCTACCAGTACGACCACGCGGGCCAGATCTGCCTCGCCGGGAC
>JBPCPR010000158.1:0-2843 GCA_050998925.1 Gaiellaceae bacterium | reverse complement strand
TCGCCCGGCAGCGCTCCGCGGATCACCTCGTCGGCCTCGAGCGCGTCGAGGGCGTCGCCGAACGTCATCGGGATCCGCTCGACCTCCTTGCCGGCCGCCATCGCCTCGTAGATGTTCCGCTCCTCGGGCTCGCCCGGGTCGAGCTTGCGGTCGATGCCGTCCCGCATGGCCGCGATCAACGTGGCGCAGGAGAGGTACGGGTTCACGGCCGAGTCCACGGAGCGGTACTCGAACCGGCCGGGTGCCGATACCCGGAGCGCGGTCGTCCGGTTCTGGTAGCCCCAGTCGGCGAAGACGGGCGCCCAGAACCCCGTGTCCCAGAGGCGGCGATACGAGTTCACGGTCGACGCCGTAACCGCGGTCAGCGCGCCGAGGTGCTCGATGATGCCGCCGATCGCGAAGCGGCCGATCTCGCTCGGCTTCTGCTGGTCCGCCCCCTCGGGCATGAAGACGTTCTCCTCGCCGCGCCAGAGCGAGATGTTGTGGTGGCACCCGTTCGCCGAGACGCCCATGAACGGCTTCGGCATGAAGCAGGGAAATGCCCCTAGCTCGCGGCCGACCTGCTTGCAGACCTGGCGGAAGGTCGAGAGGTTGTCGGCCGTCTGCTCGGCGCGGTCGAAGCCGAAGTTCAGCTCGATCTGCCCGGGCGCGTCCTCGTGGTCGCCCTGGATCATGTCGAGGCCGAGCTTCCCGCTGTACTCGACCACCTTGTGGATGATTGGCTGGAGCTCCGAGAACTGGTCGATGTGGTAGCAGTAGGGCTTCGTGACGCCTTCGACCGACGGCGTCCCGTCCTCCTTCAACTTCAGCCACATCATCTCGGGCTCCGTGCCGCAGCGCAGGTGGAGGCCGGTCTCGTCCTCGAAGGCAGCCTGGATGCGCTTCAGGTTCCCCCGGCAGTCCGACGTCAGAAACGCGCCCGGGTCTTCTCGCTCCTCGCGGTTTCGGAAGCAGACGCACCACACCCGTGCGATGCGGGAATCCCACGGGAGGGGCATGAACGTCTCCGGCTCCGGCAGGCCGACGAGCTCGGCGGCTTCCGGTCCGTAGCCGATGTAGTTGTCGTGACGGTCTGTGAAGAGGTTGGCGGTCGCGCCGTAGACGAGCTGGAAGCCCTTGCGGGCGATCGACTCCCAGTGGGCGGCCGGAACGCCCTTCCCCATGATCCGGCCGGTGACCGACGCAAACTGGAAGTAGATGTACTGGATCCCCTCCGCGTCGATCCGTTGCCGGATCGCCGCGATCTGCTCGTCGCGGCCGTCTGCTGCGACGAACTGCTCGAGGTCCGTAGTACGGTTCTTCGCCTTCGTCGCCACGAAACGCCTCCTTTTCTGCGCCCCGGGGAAGGCGCGCCTGGTAGCGGGGTTCTTACGGGGGCCGTGTCCGACTGTCAAGCGACAATCGCCGCACAAAGCAAACGACGTAGGAGGTTGCCGGAAGACGGAGCCGAGGGACCGTCTCTGTTTTGGACAGGATTCACACCTTCCCGACAAAACGCTCACAAAACCGCGGCATCCTCCTGCGGGGCGCCGCCGAGACTCGGCGCCTTAGACCGAGACCCCCCAAAGGTCGGAGGTGAGAATGAGCTGCACGTTTCGGGCCGTTACGGCCGCTGTGGCCATTGGCGCAACTCTTCTAGGTGGGACCGCAGCCAACGCGTCGGTGAAGATCGCGTCGGGCGCGAAGAATCCCACCCTGCGGGTGAGCGTCCTCGGTGCAGCAGAGATCAGCTGGTCGACGGCGTCGGGCGTCCGACGTCGCGTCAAGGTGGCCCCAACCGGTGCGATGCGCTACGGAGCGCGCCTCAGGGTGCCCAACGTGGCCGCACGCACGAGAGCCGTCCGCCTGCCGCTCAAGGCGAGGATCTGGCGGACGCCGAACGGAACGTTCTGGGCGCTGCAGCAGTGGCGCCGTCTCAGAGGCCGACCGGTCGAGCTTCGGTTCTCGCGCTGGCGAGGCGCGCCGACCAGGCTCACGCTCAAGGCCGTCTGCTGTAAATGGCGAAGCGAGAGGATCAAGGGCCGGGCGAGCTTCCACGGGAGGCCGATCTACGGCTTCTCCAACACGCCCGCCGGCGTCCCGCTCGACAAGTACGGGCGGAATGTCTATCTCGACACGTTCCGCCACGGAAAGTGGAGGCGGATGATGGGAATCCTCACGCACCGCCACGACGGGACCTACTCGCTCTGGATCCGAAAGCACTGGCGCGGGACGCGCTACAAGGGGACGATCTCCGGCCCGAACCGCGGCTGGACGTTCGCGCCGGACGCACGGGCTCGCACCAGGTCTGTGTTGTAAGCCGACTTAGCGAAGCACCGCGGTGGCTGCGAGGACGGCGGCCACCGCGGGCACCGTCGAGCCGAGCACGAGCAGCCGCATGAGGTGCGGCCTGAGCTCGAAGACCCGGGCCAGGATGAGCAGGTGGAAGGCGCTCGGCATCGCGGCTCCGATGAGGAATGCGCTCGGGATCTCGGCGCCGAACGCCCGTCCGAGCCCGTAGAGGGTGAGCGGCGCGACGGCGAAGCGGATCGCGAGGACACCCGCGGCGCGGCGAAGCTCGGCGGGTTCATGCGCAGGGCGCTCGAGCGGGAGCGCGAGCCCCAGGAGGAAGAAACGGGCGGGCCCGACGACCGCCCCCCCGAGCGCCCGAGCGGCTCCGCGACGTCGCCCACCTCGACGCCGCCCGCGCGAAGGCCGACGGCGAGCACCGCGGCGAGGAGGGGCGGATTCGCGGCCAGGAGCTACAGGCGCCGCCGGTGCGAGCCCCGGCATCCCGGTTCCCGTGGAGGCGCGCGATCGTGGTCGAGACAGCCGTCGCCGGGATGAGCCAGGCAAGTCGGTCG
>JBPCPR010000165.1:0-3016 GCA_050998925.1 Gaiellaceae bacterium | reverse complement strand
ACGTGGAGGCGATCCGCCGCTGCACGGTCACCTTCGGGATCGGGCCAGCGGGAACCGGGAAGACCTACCTCGCGATGGCGCTCGCGGTGAACGCGATGGCCGAGCGCCAGGTCAGCAGGATCATCCTGACGCGACCCGCCGTCGAGGCGGGGGAGAGGCTCGGCTTTCTCCCGGGCGACCTGATGGCCAAGGTCGACCCGTACCTCCGGCCCCTCTTCGATGCCCTGTACGACATGCTCGACGCCGACCGGGTCAACGCGTACCTCGAGAAGGGACAGATCGAGGTGGCGCCGCTCGCGTTCATGCGGGGAAGGACGCTCAACGACTCCTTCATCATCCTGGACGAGGCCCAGAACACGACGCCCGAGCAGATGCAGATGTTCCTGACCCGGCTCGGGTTCGGCTCGAAGATGGTCGTCACGGGGGACGTGCCGCAGATCGACTTGCCCCACGACCAAGCCTCGGGGCTCGTGCGCGTGCGCGAGATCCTGGCGTCGGTGGACGGGATCGAGTTCGTAGAGCTCGGAAACGAGGACGTGGTCCGGCACGTGCTCGTTCAGCGGATCGTCGAGGCCTACAAGCAGCACGCCGAGGAGACCGGCGGCACCCGCCGCCGATGATCGAGGTCGAGGTGGCGAACCGAAGCGGCGTCGCGGTCGACATTGCCGCGGCGGTCGAGCTCTGCCGGGGGGCGCTGGCCGCCGAAGGAGTGGACTCGGGCGACCTCGGGCTCGCGTTCGCCGCGCCCACGGAGATGCGCCGCTTGAAGCGGGAGCACCTGGGGGTTGAAGAGGCCACGGATGTCCTCTCCTTCCCGATCGATGGACGCGAGCCGCTGCCCGAGGGGGTGCCGCGCCAGCTCGGTGACATCGTCCTCTGCCCGCAGGTCGTGGGCGAGGAATGGCGGGCGCCGCTCGTTCATGGACTTCTCCACCTGCTCGGGTACGCCCACGGGCCGGAGATGGAGCGCCGCGAGCTCGAGCTCGCGAGGTAGTCGGCGTGGGCCGCCGGACGCCCTCGATCATCCAGAGCTTCAACTACGCCTTCGAGGGCGTCATCCACGTGCTCAGGCACGAGCGCAACATGCGGATCCACTTCGCCGTGGCGAGCGGCGTCCTGATCCTCGCCTTCCTCTACGGGGTCACGAAGCTCGAGCTGGCCGCGCTCCTAGTCGTCATCGCCCTCGTTTTGATCACGGAGATGATCAACACGGCGATCGAGGCGACGCTCGACATCTCGACGCCTGCGTTCGACCCGCTGGCGAAGGCTGCGAAGGACATGGCCGCAGGCGCCGTCCTCATCTCCTCGGTGGCGGCGCTCGTGGTCGGCTACCTGGTCTTCGAGGACAAGCTCGGGGAGCCGAGCTACCGGCTGGTAACCCGGATCCGTGAAGCGCCGCTTCGGCTCACCGTGATCGCCCTCGTCCTGACGATGCTCTTCGTGATCATCACGAAGGCGATCACCGGGCGCGGGACGCCGCTCCGAGGGGGGCTGCCGTCCGGCCATGCGGCGCTCGCCTTCGGCACGTGGATGGCGATCACGTCGATCACGGAGCAGTTCGATGACCGCGTGCTCGTCTCGTCGCTGACGTTCGTGCTGGCGGTGCTGGTGGCCCAGACCCGGGTCGAGTCGGGGATCCACTCGTCGCTCGAGGTGCTCTACGGCGCCCTGCTCGGTACGCTCGTGTCGGTGATCCTCTTCCAGGTCGTCCAGTGACCGACGCGGAGCTTCTCGTCGAGGCTCGGACGACGGCCGAGGCCGCCTACGCGCCGTACTCGAAGTTTCACGTGGGCGCGGCAGTGCTCGCGCGCGACGGTCGCGTGATCACCGGCGTGAACGTCGAGAACGCGTCGTATCCGCTCGGGGTGTGCGCCGAGCGTGCGGCGCTCTCCCGCGCGGTGCTCGAGGGAATCCGGCCGGGCGACGTCGAGGCGCTGGCCGTCACCGCCTCACCCTGCGGGGGCTGCCGCCAGTGGCTGCACGAGTTCGGTGTCGACCGGGTCGTGTTCGATCACGAGGGGGAGGTGCTGGTCCGCCGGCCCGACGAGCTCCTGCCGGACACCTTCGTGCTGTGAGCTCGTTTCAAAACGAAGCACTGAGCCGCCGGGCCGTGCTGGACGACGCGATCCCGCGTCTTCAGTCGCGCCCATATCTCTTCGATATGGACGCTCCCTGCATCCTTGGCTCGCACCGCCCAGCACATCCTGACGTCGAGTCGTCATTCTGAAACGGGCTCTAGACTGCCCCGGTGAGCTCGGGCTGGACGCGCGTCACCCCGCTTGGCGGCCTCGGCGAGGTCGGCAAGAACATGACCGCGATCGAGAGCGAGGACGGCATCGTCGTGATCGACGCCGGCCTCTCTTTCCCCCGCGACGAGCATCTCGGCGTCGATCTCGTCCTCCCCGATTTCAGCCTCTTGCGGGAGCGGGCGAAGGACATCCGCGCTGTCGTCCTCACGCATGCCCACGAGGATCACGTGGGTTCCCTGCCGTACCTGATGCGCGAGGTCGAGATCCCGCAGGTCTGGGGAACGCGCCTCACGCTCGGGCTCGTGAAGTCGAAGCTCGACGAGCACGGCCTGCTCCGGGCTGCGGAGCTCCACGAGATCCAGCCTGAGGGCGGCCCAGTGCAGATCGGGCCCTACCGGACGGACTTCGCGCGCATGGCGCATTCGATTCCGGACTCGGTCGCGCTCTCGCTCGAGACCCCCGGGGGGCGCATAGTCCACACCGGCGACTACAAGATCGACCACACCCCCGTCGACGGCTTCCGGACGGACGTCGGCAAGCTCGCGGAGCTCGGAAACCTCGGTGTCGACCTCTTGCTCGGAGATTCGACCAACGCGGAGCGGCCGGGCGTGACCCCGTCGGAGCGCACCGTCGGCGAGGCGTTCCGGCAGATCATCCCGGCTCGACACGGTCGCGTCGTGATCGCGTCCTTCGCCTCCAATGTCCACCGCGTGCAGCAGGCGATCGACGTCGCGATCGAGACGGGCCGGAAGGTCTCGCTCGTCGGC
>JBPCPR010000317.1:0-4588 GCA_050998925.1 Gaiellaceae bacterium | reverse complement strand
ACTCCGTCCTGCTCCGGGAGGGAATCGCGCGCATCCTGGTCGAGTCGGGGTTCGAGGTAGTCGGACAGGCCGGGACTGGCGATGAGCTCCTCCTCAAGGTGCGGAGCTACTCTCCGGACGTCGCCGTCGTCGACATCCGCATGCCGCCGACCCACACCGACGAAGGGCTACAGGCCGCGCAGGAGATCCGCTCGCGCCACCCTGACTGCGGCGTGCTCGTCCTCTCCCAGTATGTCGAGGCGGCCTACGCGATGGAGCTTCTCGCCGAGAGCGCGGAGGGCGTGGGCTACCTCCTGAAGGATCGCGTCTCCGACGTCGTCGAGTTTGCCTCGGCCGTCCGCCGCGTCGGCGAGGGCGGGTCCGCGCTCGATCCCGCGATCGTCTCGCAGCTCGTCGGGCGGCGCCGCAACGACGATCCAGTGCAAACCCTGACGCCGCGCGAGCGCGACGTCATGGAGCTGATGGCGGAGGGCCGCTCGAACCAGGGGATCGCCGAGCGGCTAGTGGTCACCGAGCGCGCGGTCGAGAAGCACGTGACGAGCATCTTCGGGAAGCTCCGGCTGCCCCCCGCGGCCGAGGATCACCGCCGCGTCCTCGCCGTCCTCGCCTTCCTCCGCTCCTAGCGCCCGCCGAAATGGTGGGCTCCCGGAAGCGCGGAGCCGATCTCCGCGCCGTGCGCCACCCTGCGCGCGAGGGGCGCCAGGCTCACGAGCTCGTCGACGAGGACGTTCCGGTTTCGCTCGTAGTGCTCGTAGCGCCCGCGGGCCAGGAGGAGCGGCTCGCCGCGGACGATGGCGCGGTAGCGCTCGTAGGCGGGAGGGGGCACGATCAGGTTCATCTGCTCGTGCTCGTCCTCGATCAGCATGAAGACGATGCCGTTGGCGGTCGCAGGCCGCTGGCGCGCGACGACGAGCCCGGCCACGGCGATCCGGCTTCCGTGCGCCAGGTCGGCGAGATCGAGGCTCGAGGCGACCTCCGCCGGCAAATGGGGGCGTAGGAGCTCGAGTGGGTGGACGCCGACCGAGAGCCCGGTCGTTCTGTAGTCGGCGAGCATCCGCTCCCAGGGCGTCTGCTCGTCGAGGTCGGGGATCTCGCTTGCCGGTTCGAGCGGCAGCGCAAGCTGGCGGGCGGCGCCTCCAGCCCCAGCCGAGACCGAGCGCGGCGCGAGGCCGAGGCGCCACAGGAGCTGCCGGCGCGGCCAACCGAAGGCGTCGCAGGCTCCCGACGCGACGAGCGCTTCGAGCCCGGGGCGGTCGAGTGGCGCGCGCTGGGCCAGGTCGCCGACGCCGCGAAACGGGCCCCGCTCGCCGCGCTCGCCGACCAGGCTCCTGGCGGGCTCCTCACCCAGGCCCTTGTTGTACCCGAGCCCGACGCGAACGCCCTCCCCCTCGATCAGGCACCTGGCATCGCTCAGATTGACATCAGGGGGGCGCACCTCGATCCCGCGCCGCTGCGCGTCGCGAACGAGGCTCGCCGGCGGGTAGAAGCCCATCGGCTGGGCGTTCAGGAGCGAGCAGAGGAACTCGCCGGGATAGTGGTGCCGAAGCCAGGCTGACTGGTACGCCAGCAGGCCGAAGGCGGCCGCGTGGGACTTCGGGAATCCGAAAGCCGAGAATCCGACGAGCTTCGACCAGACGAGCTCCGCGGTCTCGGCGTCCACCCCCTTAGCGGCGGCTCCCGAGAGAAAGCGGCCGCGGTAGGCGAGAAGCGCCTCCTCGCTCCGCTTCCGGCTCATCGCCCGGCGAAGCCCCTCGGCCTCCCCCACGCTGAAGCCCGCGAGCGCGATCGCGACGTCGAGCACCTGGTCCTGGAACACGACCACCCCCAGCGTCTCGCGGAGCGGCTCCGCCAGGAGCGGATGGTCGTAGGGCGGCTCGTAGTCCGGGTCCTCCCGCCGGCGCTGGCGGCGCTCGATGTAGGGGTGGACGGCCTTTCCCTGGATCGGCCCGGGCCGGACGAGGGCGACCTGGACGGTGAGGTCGTCGAGGTTCTCGGGCCGCGTCCGGAGGAGGCTCTGCATCTGCGCGCGGCTCTCGATCTGGAAGAGCCCGACCGTGTCGGCCTCCTGGATCTCCTTGTAGACGGCCGCGTCGTCCAGCCGGATCCGCGAGAGGTCGATGGTCTGGCCGCGAAGCGAGACGATCTGCTCGACGCACTCCTCGACGGCGGACAGCATGCCGAGACCGAGGAGGTCGATCTTCAGGAAGCCCGCGTCAGCGCAGGAGTCCTTGTCCCACTGGCAGACCTGGCGCCCTTCCATGGCGGCCGGCTCGACGGGAACGAGCTCGACGAGCGGCCGGGTCGATATGACCATGCCGCCCGGATGCTGGGAGAGGTGGCGGGGGAGCCCGGCGATCTCGCCGCAGAGCTCCCGGAAGGCGCGCCAGCGTGGCGACCCGAGCTTCGTCTCGGCATCCGGGAGGAGCCCGAGCTCCTCTCCCACCTTGCGCGCGTTCCAGCCCTCGGAAAGCCGCGCCAGGCGCTCGAGCTCCGCGGCGGGCAGACCGAGCGCCTTGCCGACGTCCCGGATCGCTCCGCGAGAGCGGTAGGTGGAGAAGCTCGCAACGAGCGCAGCTCGCTCGTGCCCGTAGCGCTCGGTCACCTCGACGATCAGGCGCTCGCGGATGTCGCGCGGGAAGTCGAGGTCGATGTCGGGAACCGAGTCGAGCTCCCGGTTCAGAAAGCGCCCGAGCGAGAGCTCGGCGGCAACCGGATCGACGTGCGAGAGCCCCGCCAGATAGCAGACGAGCGAGCCGACCGAGCTTCCGCGGCCGCGTCCCGGCGGCAGCAGGTGCCGCGGTGAGCCCGGCCCCCGGACTTCCGCCGCGACCTCGCGTGCGAGCTCGAGCACCTCGTGGTGGAGGAGGAAGAACCCGGAGAGCCCGATGTCGGCGATCAGGTTCAGCTCCTCGCCGAGCCGGGCGTCCGCGCGGGCGCGAAGCGAGGCATGCGCGTGCCGATAGCGCTCGTCGAAGGCCCGGCGGCAGACCCGGGCGAGCTGCACGTCTGCCGGATCCTTCCGGTCGGAGAAGTCGGGATAGCGATAGCCGAGCTCCTGCGTCAGGTCGAACCGGAGCCGCTCCGCAAGCTCGACCGTGGTCTCGAGCGCGTTACGGTCGCCCGGCCAGCGCGCGACCACGTCGTCGGGCGCGAGGAGCGCCACCTCCTCGTTCCCCCGCCGCGCCGGCTCGCAGGCTTCGAGCGAGCTGCGTTCCCCGATCGCGACGAGGACGTCCTGGAGTTGCACGCGCCGCGGATGGTGTGCGTGTGCGTTCCCCGTCACAACCGTCCGGAGGCCGAGGACCTTCGCGAACTCTCGCAGCGCGGCGTTGCGACGAGCATCGCCGCGAAGGAACGGGCGCTGGAGCTCGACGAAGAAGTGCTCCGTGCCTAGAGCACGGGCAAGCCGCGCCGCCGCGTTCGGATCGCGAAAGGCCAGGCCCGAGCGAGCGCAGCCCGAGAGGCAGACCAGCCCTTCGTGCGCTTGTTCGAGCTCCACGAGCGGCAGGCGGGGCTCGAGCCGGCTGCCCGCGTGCGCGGTCGTGAGCAGGCGGCAGAGCGTCGCGTAGCCACGTTGCGTCTCGACGAGCAGCGTGATGTGCGAGCCGTCCTCGAGCGTCACCTCGGCGCCCGTGATGGCGCGAATCCCGAGCGAGCGAGCCGCGTGCGCGAACTCGAGCGAGCCGTAGACGCCGTCGTGATCCGTCAGTGCCAGTGCCGGATATCCGAGCTCGGCCGCCCGAAGAGCCAACTCCTCGGGCAGCGAAGCTCCGTCGAGGAAGCTGTAGGCCGAGTGACAGTGGAGCTCGACGTATGACGTCACGGTCCAGACGCCGTTCCTTCACATCCGGTGCGCCACTGATGCGCCGGCCGGAAATACGATCGCCGCAGAGGGGTAACCATCGGGGGGTCCCCCGGGGGCACAATCTCTCGGAGGCGGATCTTGCGCCGCCGACCGCTTCTGCGATCATCGTGCCCATGGACGCTCAGACGCGGTACGACGACATCGCGGACGAGCTCGCGGCGCGGGATCCAGCGGTCGCGCTCGGGAAGATGTTCGGTATGCCGTGCGTGAAGCGAAACGGCAAGGTCGGCGTGGGCTTCTACAAGGACGAGATGGTCTTCAAGCTCCCGGATGAGACGCAACGCAAGCGTGCACTCGCCCTCGAGGGCGCCCAGCTCTTCGACCCGATGGGCGGCAGGCCGATGCGCGAATGGGTGCAGGTTCCGGCGATGTACGCGGACGAGTGGGCCGGGTTCGCCACCGTCGCAACCGAGGCGCTTCCCTAGCTTCACGCGCGCTGGGAGAACCACCGCCCCTGCTCGTCGCTGAAGACGACGACGTTCTGACCCGTCTCCAGGACGAGATCGAAGTAGCGTCGCCGGACCGGCCGCTCGGTCCACCAGCGGTCGACGACCCGCCACTCTTCTCTGACCACCGCGACGGGAACGGTCCCTACTTCGGCCGGCACGCCCCGGTCGGCTGCGACGAGCGCGTCCCGCGGCTCGTTCAGTCGTCGCGTGGAACGAGTATGGCCCGGCTCTCCGGGACGCGCGACCACGGCGCCACCTCCACGATCGTGCAGAC
>JBPCPR010000316.1:0-15012 GCA_050998925.1 Gaiellaceae bacterium | reverse complement strand
CCCTGGTGCGCATCCGGCCGGCGTTCGGCGCCGCCTCCTACATCCCGCTACCCGCCGGAGTCGCGGTGCTCGTCGGACGGTCGCTGCCGTTCGCCGGCGATCCCCCGGGCTCGACTGCTCCAGTCGCCGGCTCGACCGGGCCGCTGGAGGTGACCGCCACGCTCTACGGCGCCCTTGCGGGAAATCCGACCCTCGTCGTGGCGGCCGTCGCCCTCGCGCTCGCGGCGACAGCGGCCGACCTCGCGGTCGCTCACGGGCGCTGGGCGATCGCCGGGTGGGGGACAGCCCTTCTCGGCTGCGTGCTCCTCGCGCCCGTGGCTTTGGGCGGTGAGCCCCCGCAAGCGCTCTCGACGACGCTCTTCGTCTGGGCGGCAACCGGCCTTCTGGCTCTGCGCAGGCATCGCAGCCCCGATTCAGCGGGGTCGGGCAGAATGCCGGAGCCGGGTGAGCGTCCTACGTAGCATCGAGCACCGCATCGAGTCCCTCATCGAGGGAGCCTTTGGACGTGCTTTCAAGTCTCACGTCCAGCCGGTCGAGCTCGCCAGGAAGCTCGCGAAGGAGATGGACGAGGGGAAGTCGGTCTCCGTGTCCCGGGTCTACGTGCCGAACGAATATCTCCTCTATCTCTCGCCGTCGGATCGGGAGCAGTTCTAGAGCTACGAGGAGTCCCTGGTCACGGAGCTCTCCGACTACCTCTCGGAGCACGCTCGCCGTGAGGGCTACGCGCTCCTGACGACGCCCCGGGTGATCCTGCACGAGGACGAGGACCTCGAAGTGGGTGAGTTCGGGATCGCCACCCGGATGGTGCAGCCACGGCGGGAGGCATCGAGCCCGCAGGCGCCGCCCACACCCAGCACGCCCGAGCCCGCTGGTCCTGAGCCCGCGGCCGACGCACCGGCGTCCTCGGAGGCCGGCGAGACGAAGATCTACCGCCCGGCCCCCGACACCGCCGCCGTCAGCGCCGAGGAAGCCGACCGCCTCGGGCTCGCGCACACTCCGCCTGCCATCGTCCTGAACGGCGTCAAGCACACGCTGGACAAGCGCCGGCTTGTGATCGGCCGCTCACGCGATTGCGACATCACCGTCGAGGACGCGAACGTCTCGCGCCGCCACGCCGAGGTTCACACCGAGGACGGCGCGTACTGGCTCGTCGATCTCGGCTCGACGAACGGGGTCGAGCTGAACGGCAAACGCATCGAGCGGGAACGCCTGGAGCACGGAGACTCGATCATCGTCGGACAGACGCACCTGAAGTTCGAGCGGCCCGGGTAGGTGCGTCCGTGGAGCAGCTCCTCCTCGGTCTCCAGGCCCTCTTCCTCATCCTCCTCTACCTCTTCATCTGGCGTGTGATCCGCGGGGCCTCTAGAGACCTGCGGGTGCCCCAGGAGAGCTTCATAATGGCTCCGGCCCAGGCCCGGGGCACGCCGCTCGCAGCCGCCGGCTCGACGGTCCCGGCACGGCTCGTGGTCGTCTCGAGCCCGTCCGTTCCGGTCGGCTCGGGTCATGACGTCGGCCCCGTCCCCATCACGATCGGGCGCGCAGACGAGAATACGATCGCCCTCGACGGAGACGAGTACGCGTCGGGTCACCATGCCCGGATCGAGGCCGGCCGGGACGGGATCTGGCTGCACGACCTCCGCTCGACGAACGGGACCAGCGTGAACGGCGAGCTCGTCGAGGGCCGCCACCGCCTGCACGAGGGCGACCTGGTGCGGGTCGGAGAAACCGAGCTGAGGTTCGAGCAATGAGGCTGGGGGAGCGCGCGGCTCTCACCCATGCCGGCCGAAAGCGGCGCCGGAACGAGGACTCCTTCGTCGCGGATCCGCCGGTCTTCGCGGTCGCCGACGGCATGGGTGGAGCGCAGGCGGGCGAGGTGGCGTCGAGGCTCGCGGTGGCGGTGTTCCGCGAGTTCCACGAGGCCGACGAGCTGGACCCCGAACAGCGGCTCCAGGCGATCATCCAGGAGGCTAACCGACGCATCTTCGAGCGCGCCCGGACCGACACCCAGGCCACGGGCATGGGGACGACCGTCACGGCGTCGCTGGTCGGCGAGGAACGCCTGTCGATCGGACACGTCGGCGACTCGCGGGCCTACCGGATTCGCGGCGGCGCCCTGGAGCAGCTGACGGAGGACCACTCGCTCGTCGCGGACCTCGTCCGGAGCGGTCGCCTGAGCCCGGAGGAAGCCGACACGCACCCGCAACGGTCGGTGATCACGCGCGCGCTGGGCACCGATCCGGAGGTTGACGTCGACACGTTCACGGTCGACGTCGAGATGGACGAGGTCTTCCTGCTATGCTCCGACGGGCTGACGACGATGGTCGAGGACGACCGGATCCTCGCCGTCGTCCGGGACGCGAAGCGCCTCGACCACGCCGCCAGATCGCTCGTGAAGGAAGCAAACCGCCAGGGCGGCGAGGACAACGTCACGGTCATCCTCTTTCGGCTCGAGGCCGGGGATGCGCTCGACGACACGCTCGTCGCCGGAAACGGCCACGACGCCTCAGCCGACCTCGAGGACACGCTCTCGGGCCTCGAGGCTCCCGCCATGCGGGAAGCGGCTCCGACCGAGACCATCGTCGCGCGACCGGAGCAAACCCGCGGGTGGCAGGAGCCCGAGGCGGCCGATCCGCATCCGAAGGGCAAGCGTCCCCGGGCCCGCCGCCTCCCGCGTTGGCTCCTCTGGACGCTCGCGTTCGTGGCGATCCTCGTCATCCTGGCGGCGGCCGCCTTCTGGGGTGTCTCGCGCGCCTATTTCGTGGGCGTCGAGGAGGACGGCCACGTAGCCGTCTACCAGGGAGTGCCCTGGGATCTGAGCGACGGCGTCCATCTCTATCGGGCCAAGTACGTGAGCGAGCTCCGGGCGGAGCAGCTCACACGGGCTGAGCGCGAGCAGCTCTTCGACCACGACCTCGGAAGCTACGAGGGCGCCAGAGACCGGCTCGCCCCCCTCGAGGAGGAGGGCGTTCCCTGAGCCTTCGGAACCGCGAGCTCCTGAACCTGGTCGGGGTCGGGATCCTCACCGCCGCGGGATTCACGGCCGTCTTCGTCGCCCGCCAGGCTTCGGACGACTTCTCGACCGCCTCGCTCTCCTACGCGGCGTTCTTCGGAGCGCTCTTCCTCGCCGCACACCTCGTCCTCCGAGTCCGCCTCCCGCACGCGGACCCGTACCTGCTCCCCCTCGTCGGGATCCTGACCGCGGTCGGCCTGACCCTCATCTACCGCATCGACCCCGACCTCGCTTTCAGGCAAGGACTGTGGGTCGTCGTGGGAGTCGCGGTGTTCGCGCTCGCCGTCGTCTTCGTGCCCGACTACCGCCGCCTCGACAGCCTCAAGTACACGCTTGGGATCGTCGCGGTCGTGCTGCTCGTCCTGCCCGCCCTGCCGGGTCTCGGCGCCACGATCAACGGCGCCTCCCTGTGGGTCGCCGTCGGACCGATCGCGTTCCAGCCGGGAGAGTTCGCGAAGGTTGCCCTCGTCATCTTCCTCGCCGGCTATCTCAGGGACAACCGCGAGATGCTCTCGAGGGGAGTCGGGCGGGCGGGCCTGCCGTCGCCGAAGCACTTCGGGCCGCTCTTCGTCATCTGGGGCGCGGCCATGCTCGTCCTCTTCCAGACGAACGACCTGGGCGGCGGCCTCCTCTACTTCTCGGTCTTCCTGGCCATGCTGTACGTCGCGACTGCCCGCTGGGCCTACGTGGGCGCCGGTCTCGGACTCTTCGTCGCAGGCTCGTACGGGCTCTACCACGTGAAGCCGCACATCGCCGAGCGCGTGTCGATCTGGATCGATCCGTGGAAGGACGCCTTCGACGACGGCTACCAGCTCGTCCAGTCGATCTACGCGATCGCAGGCGGGGGGCTGTTCGGAGCCGGTCTCGGCCAAGGCGTCCTCTTGAAGCCCGAGGGCGGGACCTACATCCCCTTCCTCGAGACGGACTTCATCTACGCGGCGATCTCGCAGGAGCTTGGGCTCGCCGGAGCGGCCGCGATCGTCCTCCTCTACCTGATCTTCGCCTACCGCGGCCTCAGGATCGCCATGCTCGCCGACGACGGCTTCTCGAAGCTGCTCGCAGCCGGGTTGACCGCGACGCTCGCGATCCAGGCGTTCATCATCATCGGAGGGGTCACGAAGCTGATCCCGCTGACGGGCATCACGCTTCCGTTCGTCTCCTATGGAGGCTCGAGCGTGGTGGCGAACTTCCTCCTCGTCGGGCTCTTGCTCGCCGTCTCGAACCACGTGAACGAGGAGCGGTGAGTCCTTGAACGCCCAGATCCGCCGGCTCTTCCTCGTCTTCGCGGCGCTCTTCGTCGCGCTCGTCGCGATGTCGACGTACTGGCTCTGGAAGGCGCCCGACCTGGAGGCGCGCCGCGGGAATCCGCAGCTCGTCGTTCGCCAGGTGACCATCAAGCGCGGGCTCATCTACGCGGCCGGCGGCAAGACGATCTTCGCGACCAACAGGCAGAAGCAGGTCCAGGGCCGCACGTGGTACCTCAGGCGCTACCCGAGCAAGGGCCTCGTCGCGCAGACCGTCGGATACTCGACGATCGAGCGGTCGCGGACCGGCCTCGAGGAGTCCCTGAACGACTACCTGACGGGCTCCAACGCGAACCTGCGGACGCTCTTCGACAGGACCGTCGACACGCTCAAGGGGATCACCCGACAGGGCAACGACGTCGTGACGACGCTCGACGTGACGGCCCAGGAGACTGCGATGGAGGCACTCGCCGGCAAGTGCGGCTCGGCTGTCGCGCTCGATCCTCGCGACGGCCGCATCCTCGCGATGGCGTCGACCCCCACCTACGACTCGAACCTCGCCGAGACGAAGTTTGCGCAGATCCTCGGGATCAAAGGGCCGTGCGAGCCCGCCTCGCCACTCGTGAACCGGGCCACCAACGACCTCTTCATCCCCGGCTCCACGTTCAAGGTCGTGACCGCTGCGGCCGCGCTCGACTCGGGGCGCTTCACGACGCAGAGCACGTTCGACGACCCCGGCTACTGCACCCTGTACGGCAAGCGGGTCTCGAATTACGCCGACCAGGACGGCCCCCAGGTCTTCGGCCGCGTGGACTTCCCGACCGCCATGGAGAACTCGATCAACTCGGTCTTCTGCAACATCGGCAAGGCGATCGGTCCGGGGCTCGTGATCGACTACGCGAAGCGCTTCGGCTTCTACGACGACCCGCCGCTCGAGACGCCTTCCGATGAGCGGCTGCGAAGCGGGCTCTATCAGGGAGACAAGCTCTTCGAGCCGACAGACCCGAACCAGGTCGACCCCGGCCGGCTCGCCTTCGGACAGGAGCGGTTGCTCGTAACGCCACTGCAGATGGCGATGGTCACCGCGGCGATCGCGAACGGCGGCATCCTGATGGAGCCACACGTGGTCGACCGGATCGTGAACCCCGAGGGGAACGTGGTGACACGGACGAGCCCAGATCAATATCGGAGCGTCATGAAAGCCAGGACGGCAGCCGACCTGACAGACATGATGAGACTCGTTGTCGAGTCCGGAACGGGCACCGCCGCCCAGATTCCCGGCGTTCCGGTCGCCGGCAAGACCGGGACCGCCGAGACGGGCCGCCAGGGCCAGAACGACACCTGGTTCATCGCCTTCGCACCGGTCGACCGGCCGCGCGTGGCCGTGGCGGTCGCGCTGCACAACCAGAGCGGCACGGGCGGCTCCACGGCGGCGCCGATCGTGAAGGCCCTCATGCAAACGCTCCTGAGCAGGAAAACGGTTTGATGACACGGGTTCAAGGCGGCCGCGCCCTGGCGCAGGTGCGGCATCTAGGCTAAGACGATGGCTGTCTCGGACACCCTGATCAACACGCTCTTCGACGGGCGCTACCGGATCCTCCGCAAGCTCGGCTCCGGTGGCATGGCCAACGTCTACCTGGCGGAGGACGAGGACCTGGGCCGCCGGGTCGCGATCAAGATCTTGAGCGAGCGCTACGCGAACGACGAGAGCTTCAACGAGCGCTTCCGTCGCGAGGCCAAGTCGGCCGCCTCCCTCTCGCACCCAAACATCGTCTCGATCTACGACCGCGGCGAGGCGGACGGGATCCCGTACATCGCTATGGAGGTGATCGAGGGTAGGAGCCTCAAGGAGCTCATCCTGACGAGCGGGCCGCTTCCACTCGCGGCGGCGATCGACTACGCGCACCAGATGCTGGACGCGCTTCGCTTCGCGCACCGGAACGGGATCATCCACCGGGACATCAAGCCGCACAACATCCTGCTCGGCGCGGAGAACCGCGCCAAGGTGACCGACTTCGGGATCGCACGTGCCGGAGCCTCCCAGATGACCGAAGTGGGGTCGATCATGGGCACGGCGCAGTACCTGTCGCCCGAGCAGGCGCGAGGAGCCCCCGTCACTGCCGCCTCGGACCTCTACTCGGTCGGCATCGTCCTCTACGAGATGCTCACCGGGCAGGTTCCCTTCAGCGGCGACTCGGCCATCGAGATCGCCATGAAGCACCTGAACGAGACGCCGCGCCCTCCCTCGAGCTTGCGGCCGGAGCTGACCCCGGAGCTCGACCAGGTCGTCCTGCGCGCGCTTGCGAAGCATCCCGAGGATCGCTACCAGGCCTCGGAGGAGTTCTCGGCCGACCTCGACCGTGTGGAGGCCGGCATCCCGATCGCGCCGGAGACGAGCGCGGCCGCAACCGCGATCCTGAGCGGGGGCTTCGAGACCTCCGCCACCCGAGTGATCCCGCCTACCAAGACCGTGCGGCAGCCTCCGCCAACACAGCCTGCCGCCCCGCGACGGCCGCCTCCGACCTATCCGCCCCGCTACGGCTATGACGAGCCGCCGCGCAAGAAGAACCGCTTCCTGCCCTGGCTCCTCGTCATCCTGCTCCTCGCCGGCGCGGCGGTGGCCGGCTGGTACGTCTACTCCCAGATCCAGGACGAGCTCAGGACGACGCAGGTCGCCGTGCCGGGCGTGCTCGGGCTGGAGCGAGAGCTCGCCGTCAAGCGGATCGAGGACCAGGGTCTCCAGGCCGACGTCCAGACCGGGGTCGGAACGACAGAGGACAGCGGCACCGTCATCGACCAGAACCCGGACGGCGGCACGCGGGTCGAAGAAGGGAGTACCGTCCGGATCCTCGTCTCGCTCGGCCCCGAGCAGGTCGAGGTTCCACGGGTGGTCGGCGAACCACTAGACGAGGCGACGCAGATCCTCTCCAATGCCGGGTTCCGCTGGACGACGAGGCAGGTGTTCTCTCCGGGCGCGCCCGAAGGCCAGGTGATCAAACAGAACCCGAAGCCCGGCGAGCAGGCCGAGAAGGGGGCAAGCGTCGTGCTGACGGTGTCGAGGGGCCAGGAGCTCGCCATCGTGCCCGACCTGCTCCAGCAGACGCGCGAGAGTGCCGAGTCGGAACTCCGCGATGCGGGGTTCGTTTCCGAGGCCGTGCTCGTCGACTCCGATTCCCCGCAGGGCCTCGTCGTCGCCCAGGATCCCGACCCGGGCAGCGAGCGGCCGAAGGGCGAGACCGTCCAGATCAGCGTCTCGAAGGGGCCGCAGACGACCACCGTCCCGGATGTCCTCGATCAGGAACAGGACAGCGCCGGGGAGGAGCTCCAGGCGGCCGGCTTCGAGGTCCGGGTCGTGGGTCAGGACACCGCCGACCCGACCCTGGACGGCATCGTCATCGAGCAGAATCCGGCGCCAGGGCTCGAGGCGCAGCCGGGCTCACGGGTCACGATCGTCGTCGGTCGCTTCATCGAGGCCGATCCGCAGGAGCGGAGGAACGGAAACGGGGGCGGAAGAGGCTGACGCGCGTCCGGGTCGCAGTCCTCATGGGCGGGCGCTCGAGCGAGCACGACGTCTCGATGGTCTCGGCGCGATCGGTGGTCGCCGCGCTCGATCCGGACCGGTACGAGGTGCGCGAGGTAGAGATCGGACGAGACGGAGCCTGGGCGCTCGGCCCCGGGTCCCTCGACGAGCTGGATCCCGGCACGGCCGGCGGCCTCCCGGTTCCGACCAACGGGCGTCCGATCGAGCCGCTCGGAGACGTGGACGTCGTCTTCCCCGTCCTGCACGGCCCCTTCGGTGAAGACGGCACAGTCCAGGGGCTGCTCGAGCTCGCCGGCGTCGCCTACGTCGGCGCCGGCGTGGCCGCTTCGGCCCTGTGCATGGACAAGGATCTCTTCAAGTCGGTGATGCGCGACAAGGGGATCCCCGTCACCCGGAACGTCACCGCCCTCGCCCGCCACCGGGACCGGGTCTCGAACCCGTTCGGCTACCCGGTCGTCGTCAAGCCCGCGCGGCTCGGGTCTAGCGTGGGCATCACGATCGCCAACGACGCCGAGGAGCTCGCGCGCGGGGTCGACCTCGCGTTCGAGCACGACGAGAAGATCCTGATCGAGGAGTACGTGTCCGGGGTCGAGGTGGAGTGCAGCGTGCTCGGGAACGACGAGCCGATCGCCTCGCTCCCGGGCGAGATCGTTCCGCTCGCGAGCGACTGGTACGACTACTCGGCGAAGTACGACGAGGGCGGCATGGAGCTCGTAGCTCCGCCCAGGATCCCCGAGCAGACGACCTGGCGCGTCCAGGAGCTCGCGGTGGCGGCCTTCGTCGCGGCCGATTGCGAGGGAATGGCGCGGGTGGACTTCTTCGTCCGCATGGACGGCGAGGTGCTCGTGAACGAGCTGAACACGATCCCCGGCTTCACGTCGACGAGTGTCTACGCGAAGCTGATCGAGGCCTCCGGGATCCCCCACCCCGCGCTGCTCGAGCACCTGTTCGACTTCGCGCTCGAGCGCCGCGACCGGCGCGCAAGCCTTCGCTACTGAGCCCGGATCTCGTTCACATGGGCGACCGTGTCGAGGCTCGTGATCCAGAGCAGGTAGTACCGGTACTCCGTGCCGCCCGTGTCGAGCTCGAATGTCGTCCTCGCGCCGACCTCCGCCGGCTCTGACACGTCCTCGAACGGCCCCTTCGCGGCCGACCCGGCCTTGACGACCGCCTCGAACCCCGGCGTGTCGCTCCGAACGACCAAGCGCTCGAGGGCGACCGGGCGGGCCGTCTCGAGCACGAGCCCGACTCCGTCCTTGGAGAAGTCTCTGTAGGTCTCGGTCGTCCAGTACGTCGACGAGTCGCCGTCCGTCGCAAGCTCAACGGCTTCCGGGTGCTCGACCCCGTCCCCGCCACCTGCTGGCGGGTCGTAGTCCGCCAGCGCCCGGATGCGCACCGGAGCGGCGGCGGGACTCTCGTCGTTCCCGACGAGAGGAAGGCCATTGCCGTCGCGCGTCGCGAGGACGCCGATCGAGACCGCGGCGACGACCAGCACGAGGCCGAGGGCCACGGCCAACCACCGCATGCCAGGGCGTCGACGGCCGTGCCGAGGCCTCGCCGAGGCCGGGCTGGGGCTCTGGAGGATCTCGGTCCGCCCGTCGTCGGCAACTCCCTCCTGCCGCTCTTCGAGCATGCAGGCCTCGAGTGCCGCGATCAGCGCATCCGTGGTCGGATATCTGTCCTCGGGCCTCTTCGCCATCGCGCGCCGGACGACGGCGTCGACGCGCGGTGAGATCTCCGGCCGAGCCGACCGGACGCTGGGAACAGGGTCGTTCAGGTGTCGCAGCGCGGCCGTGACGACATTGGGAGCAGGGTAGGGAACGTCCCCGGCCAGGAGCTCGTAGAGGAGGGCCCCGAGCGAGTACTGGTCGGAGCAGGCGTCGACGCGCTGCCCGGCGGCCTGCTCGGGCGCCAGGTAGTCGCTCGTGCCGAGCACCATCCCGGTCTCGGTGATGTCGTCCTCTCGCTCGAGGGACCGTGCGATCCCGAAGTCGGTGACCTTCGCCGTCCCCTCGGCGTCGATCAAGACGTTCTGCGGCTTGACGTCGCGGTGGACGACGCCGTTCTGGTGTGCGAACGCGAGCCCGCGCGCGGCCTGGTACGCGAGGGCGAGGGCACGGCGCACCGGAAGCGGTCCGAGGCGCTGGACGGCCTCCTTCAGGTTCTCGCCCGCGACATGCTCGAAGACGATGTACTGGCGGTCCTCGTGCTCGCCGCGATCGATCACGGTGACGATGTTGGGATGGGAGAGCCGCGCGATCGCCTGGGCCTCCCGGCGGAATCGCTCCACGTACTCGGGGTCTTGCGAGTACTCCTCGTGCAGCACCTTGATCGCCACCAGGCGCTCGAGCAGGCGGTCGTACGCCCGGTAGACGCTCGACATGCCGCCGCTCCCAGCAAGCTCCCGAAGCTCGTACCGGCCCGCGATCAGTTCCCCGACCATGCTCACAGCTGCACTCGCCCCCGCACTCGGAGCGGAACCCCGAACCCTGCCTCTAGGACGCGGCTTCCAGCGCCTCTTCCCAGACCCCCAGCGCCTCGCTCAGCTGCTCGTCCGTTACGACGAGCGGAACGAGCACACGGATGCAGTTCGAGAAGATGCCGGCCTTGAGAAGCAGGAGGCCTCGCGAGGTCGCCGCTTCGACGACCGCGTTCGCGCGGTCCGGATCCGGTTCCTTCGAGTCTTTGTCCTTGACGAGCTCGATCGCCAGCATCGCCCCCAGGCCGCGGACGTCGCCGACGAAGTCGAACCGTTCCAGCCAGCTCTCCATCCGTCCGCGAATCGTCTCTCCGACCTCCACCGCCCGCTCGGCCAGGCTTTCCTCCTCGATCGTGTCGAGGACAGCGTGCGCGGCCGCGATTGCGACCGGGTTCCCGACGTAAGTTCCGCCGACGGCCGAGTCGCCGGGCGCGTTCATGATTTCGGCGCGGCCGATGACGCCCGAGAGCGGGATACCGGCTGCGATCGACTTGGCGACCGTCATCAGGTCGGGCTCGACGTCGTAGTGCTCCAGCGCGAAGACGCGGCCGGTGCGGCAGAAGCCGGTCTGCACCTCGTCCGCCACGAGAACGATGCCGTGCTCGTCGCAGATCCTCCGAAGGCCGCGCATGAACTCGGGCGGCGCCGGGATGAACCCGCTCTCACCCTGCACCGGCTCGAGCACGATCGCAGCGACCTCCTCGGCGGCCACCCGCGTGCGGAAGGCCGATTCGAGCCCGGCGAGCGCCGTGGCGGCGTCCGGGCCGCGATAGTCGCTCGGGAATGGCACGCGGTAGATCTCGGGCGCGAAGGGCCCGAGGCCCGCCTTGTACGGGTGCGTTTTCGACGTGAGGCTGAGGGCGAGGAGCGTGCGGCCGTGGAAGCCGCCGTCGAAGCCGATCACAGCGGGGCGCTTCGTGTACGAGCGCGCGAACTTGATCGCGTTCTCGACCGCCTCGGCACCCGTGTTGAAGAAGCCGACGCGAAGCTCGCCCGAGATGGGAGCCAGCGCGACCAGGCGCTCGGCCAGGCGCACGTAGTTCTCGTACGGGACGATGGTGAAGTCCGTGTGCGTGAAGCGGGCCAGCTGCTCCTGCGCCGCTTCGACCACGCGCGGGTTCGAGTGGCCGACGTTCATGCACCCGACTCCACCGGCGAAGTCGATGAACGTGTTGCCGTCCACGTCGGTGATCGTGGCGCCGTCGCCCTCGGCGATCACCAGGGGGAGATAGATCGAGAGCGGATCCGCGACGACCCGTTCCTTGCGCTCGAGGATCTCCTTGCTGCGAGGGCCCGGAATCGCCGTCCGCACGTGAATCGATCGCGTCGTCGCCACGGGCCGGAGCTTATAGATTGACTCCCATGGTCTTGTCCGATCGAACGATCCGGCGCCAGCTCTCAGAGGGCCGGGTCGAAGTCGATCCCTACGACGAGTCGCTCCTCCAGCCGTCCAGCCTGGACGTGCGAGTCGACCGGTTCTTCCGGGTGTTCCGGAACTCCCGCTACCCGTTCATCGACGTCAAGGAGGAGATGGAAGACCTGACCGAGCTCGTCGAGATCGGCGAGACCGAGCCCTTCATCCTGCACCCGGGTGAGTTCGTCCTCGGCTCCACGCTCGAGCGGATCAAGCTCCCGGACGACCTCGTGGCCCGCCTGGAAGGCAAGAGCTCCCTGGGCCGGCTGGGACTCCTGATCCATTCGACCGCGGGCTTCATCGACCCGGGCTGGGACGGACACGTCACGCTCGAGCTCTCGAACGTTGCGAACCTTCCGATCACGATCTACTACGCGATGAAGATCGGCCAGATCTCGTTCGTCCAGCTCACGGAGCCGGCCGAGACGCCGTACGGCGCGAACGGCCTCGGCTCGAAGTACCAGGGCCAGGCGGGCCCGACGCCCTCGCGCTACTGGAAGAACTTCGCGTGATCCTCGTCACGGGTGGGACCGGGTTCGTCGGCCCGAAGGTCGTCCACGCTCTGCGCGCCGAGGACAAGGCCGTTCGCGCACTCGTCCGCGATCCTTCCTCGAGCTCGGCCCGGACGCTCTCCGCCTGGGGCTGCGAGCTCGTCCGGGGCGACGTGACGGATCCGGAAAGTCTCCGCCGCGCCACAGAGGGGGTGGACGCGATCGTCCACCTGATCGCGCTGATCGCCGGCAAGCCGGAGGAGTTCGAGCGGGTCATGAGCCAGGGGACGCGTGAGCTCGTCGCAGTCGCGAAGGAAGTAGGGGTGAGCCGCTTCGTGCTCATGAGCGCACTCGGCACAACGGAGGAGTCGAAGGATCTCGTGCCCTACTACCGCTCCAAGTGGGACATGGAGCAGACCATCAAGGGGTCGGGAATCGAGCACGTGATCTTCCGGCCGAGCTTCGTGTTCGGCAAGGACGGCGGCGTCTTGCCGATCTTCATGCGGCAGGTCCGGTACTCCCCGGTGACGCCGGTGGCCGGATCGGGAACGAGGCGGCTCCAACCGATCTGGGTCGACGACGTCGCCGCGTTCTTCGCCCGTTCGCTCTCGACCGAGGACGCGGCGAACAAAACCTTCGACCTGGGTGGCCCGGATCAGGTGACCTGGAACGAGCTCTACGACCGCCTCAGGCGGATACTCGGCAAGCGGCGCGCCACCCTGCATGTCCCCATGGGCGTCATGCGCGCGGGCGCGACACTCGCGGAGAAGCTTCCACGTCCGCCGGTGACCCGCGACCAGCTGACCATGCTCGAGGACGCGGACAACGTCGGAGACGTCCACCCGGCGATCGGGACGTTCGGCATCCGCCCGATCGGCCTCGACGAGCAACTCCGCCGCGCGGCCGCCTGACCCTCTAGTAGATAAAAGATGGGGGGCCCGAAGGCCCCCCATCGGAAACTCGCCTGGATTTCGCAGGAGCGGTCAGCCCCCTACGCTGGCTAGGCGGTTCCCCGTAGGTCTCGGGGTCGCGCCCCTACGAGCGAGTACCTCCACTGCCCGAACATTCGTCGTCTGTCAAGATCGGACCACCTCCTTTCCGTGGTGACACGATCATAACGAGCCGCGCAGGACGACGGATAGCTCGAGGCCGCGATCCAGCGGCACGGTGACGCTCGAGAGCGTCGGGTCTGCTTGACGCGCTCGCGAGTAGGCCCCCAGCGTGTCCTCGTGAGAGAGGACGTTGTCGGCGACGACGAGCGCGCCGGGCTCGAGCTTCGTGCGAGCGAGGGCGAAGAGGGTCTCGTAGTCGTCCTTCTCGGCGTCCAGAAAGACGAGGTCGAAGACGTCGTCGATCGCCGGCAGCGTCTCGAAGGCGTCGCCTTCACGGAGCTCGACCCAGTGCTCGACCCCGGCGTCCTGGACGTTCCGCCGCCAGGCCTCCGCCTTCGCCGGGTCGTGCTCGAGCGAGAGTACGCGCCCGCCGAGGTGTCGGACCCCGGCTCCGAGCCAGATCGACGAAGAGCCCCTCGAGCCACCGACCTCCAGCACCTCGCAGTCGGCCTGCGGCGCGACGAGCGAGAAGAGAAACCTGCCGGTGGTCGGCGCGACCGCACGAGAGCGCTGCATCGCCGGCAGCCCCTGGTCGCGCTCCTTCTGGTCCTCCCGCTCGAGGCGGGCGAGGACCTCGAGGACGCGGCTGTCCAGCACGCCCGTTACGGGCTTCGCGGATCGAGCTCGGCCGCGAGCGCCGCGGCCGCGCCCGCATGCTTCTGGACGACGAGGAATCCGTCGCCCCGCTCCACGACCTCTTCGACGTCGGGAAGCTCGTGCCCGGGCAGCAGGGCAAAGTGCGTTGGATCGCTGCGCACGCCCTCGTAGTCAGCCACGGTCATCTGGATCGTCTCCGTGCAAGTCGCGTACCCACACTCACAGAGGTACTCGGCGGCGTCCCCGTGCGTGACGTCGTTGATCCGCTCGTTGACCTCTCGAAAGACCGCCTCGTTCTTGCCGACCCGCTCGATCCGGGGATCCATGCGGCCGATCCTATGTCAGACGGTGACTTTCACGACCCCGCCGACGACGCTGACCGGGAAGGTCTCGACCGGGAGATACGCCGGCAGCGAGAGCGCCTTGCCGGTCCGGATGTCGAAGCGGGCGCCGTGGCGCGGGCAGATCGCGACGAGCTCCTCCGGCTCCCAGTCGCCCTCCGCAAGCGGCCCGTCGTCGTGGGAGCACCTGTCCTCGATCGCGTAGAGTTCTCCACCGGCGTTGTAGACCCCGATCGCGAGCTCCCCGGCGTGCACGATCTTCACCGCGCCCGGCGGAAGCTCCTCCACCGGGCAGACGTCAAGCTCGCGCACCTAGTAGTAGATGGTTGGTCGGTAATTGGCCCGTCCCCGAGGGCGCGGTAATTGTCGATCGACCATCAGGCGAGCTCGAGCTCGTCGAGGCCGGCCCACTCCTCGGGCAAAGGTGTCCCCTTCGAGCGATGGAGCGCGACCTTCAGGACACCGAGGCCGAGCAGCGCACACTTGAGGCGCACCGGAGTGAGGGGGATTCCCACCTCGCCGAGCAGCTCCTCCCGGCTCATGGCCGCGACCTCGGTGGCCCTTCGACCCTGCACGAGCTCCGTGAGCATCGAGGTGGACGCCTGGCTGATCGCGCAGCCACGGCCCTGGAACTTCACCTCCTCGATCGTGTCACCGTCCTCGGCGAACGAGACGAAGATCGAGACCTCGTCCCCGCAGAGCGGGTTCAGGCCGTCGGCCTGTGCGTCCGGCTTCTGCATCTCTCCGTACCCCCGCGGGTTCTTGTAGTGGTCGAGGATGACG
>JBPCPR010000313.1:0-3284 GCA_050998925.1 Gaiellaceae bacterium | reverse complement strand
ACCTGGTGCTCCAGGTCGTCGACGTCCGCTGGCGCGAGCATCTCGATGCGATGGAGTACCTGCGCGAGGGCATCCACCTGCGGGCCATGGCGCAGAAGGACCCGCTCGTCGAGTACCGCGGCGAGGGCCACACGATGTTCGAGGAGCTCGGGCGGACGATCCGCGAGGAGGTCCTGCGCTACCTCTTCCACGTCGAGATCGAGGTCAACGAGGCCGAGAACCTGCAGCCGGCCGCCGGTCCGGACAGCGATCTGGTCTACGAGCACGAGCTGCTCGCCGGCGCCGACGCGATCGCGGCCGCGGGCGGATCACCCGAGCAGGCCGCGCTGGCGGCGGTCTCGACGGCGCCTTCGATCGGCGCGACGAGCGTCGTCACGCAGCGCACCGCGAGCGAGTGGGACCGGGTGGGGAGAAACGACCCGTGCCCGTGCGGCTCGGGCAAGAAGTTCAAGCGCTGCCACGGCGCCTAGCGATCTAGGAGCTCGCGAGGGGTCAGGAGGGCCAAATTGGAGGAGGAGGCGACTCTGTCTCGGGAAGCGCTTTCCAGTCCTCGCGGACCGGCGAGAAGACGTCGACGACCACCGCTCCCTCCGGCCCGATCACTGCTTCGTGCGGCACGTTGCCGGGGATCCGCCACGTCCCGCCCGGGCCGAGTGTTCGGCGCTCCGTGCCGATCGTGAACGTGATCGAGCCCTCGATGACCAGGCCGAGCTGCTCGTTCTCGTGGCGGTGCTCCGGGAGCACGGCGTTCGGGGCGAGCTCGATGAGCCCCAGGGTCAGCCGCTCGCCGTGCACGGCACGGCCCGTGATCCCGTCCCAGATCTGCTGGGGTGGCACCGCGGCGATGTCGCCGAGCGCGTCCATCCTCACAGTCTAAGGTCGGGCGGGCGCCGCTTCGGTGGATACCATCCACTTCCATGGCCGACCTTGCCGCCGTCGAGCGAGACCTCGAGGAGATCGGGACCCAGCTTGCCTGGGTCCGTGATTACCTTTGACCCCGATGCCGTTCGAGCGCGTCTCGCCGGGCTCGAGGCGGCCATGGGGGAGCCCGGCTTCTGGGACGATCAGGCGAGCGCAGCCAGGATCTCGTCCGAGCACGCGCGGCTGAACCGCCGGCTCGAGACCTACGAGCGCGTCACCGGCGAGGCCGCCGAGCTACGCGAGCTCGCCGGGATCTCGACCGAGGACGGAGAGCTGACCGAGGTCGAGGAGGCCGTCGGCACGCTGAAGCGCGAGCTGGAGCGACTCCAGGAGGACGCGCTCTTCAACGGCGAGTACGACGCCGGCGACGCCGTCGTCTCGATCCACGCCGGAACCGGGGGCACCGACGCCCAGGACTGGACGGAGATTCTCCTCCGCATGTACCTGCGCTGGGCGGCCGACCGCGGCTTTCGAACCGAGATGGTCGAAGCCTCACCCGGGGAGGAGGTGGGCCTCAAGTCCGTGACGTTCACGGTTCAGGGCGAGAACGCCTACGGGGTCCTGAAGGCCGAGCGCGGCGTCCACCGGCTCGTCCGCCTCTCGCCCTTCGACCAGGCACACCGTCGGCACACGTCGTTCGCGCAGGTGATCGTCAGTCCGTTCGTCTCCGACGACGAGGCCGTCGCCCTCGACGAGAGCGACCTGCGGATCGACACGTACCGGGCGAGCGGGGCCGGGGGCCAGCACGTCAACAAGACGGACTCGGCCGTTCGGATCACGCACGTGCCGACCGGAATCGTCGTCCAGTGCCAGAACGAGCGCTCGCAGCTCTCGAACCGCCAGACGGCGATGCGCATCCTGAAGAGCCGTCTCGCCGAGCGCCAGGAGGAGGAACGGGAGGCGGAGCTGGCGAAGGAGCGCGGACAGCTCCTCGACACCGGATTCGGGAGCCAGATCCGGAGCTACGTCCTGCATCCGTACCAGCTCGTCAAGGATCACAGAACCGACCTCGAGGAGGGAAACACCCAGGCCGTCCTGGATGGCCGGCTGGACGAGTTCATCCATGCGTATCTCCTGGCACGAGCGGCCGGGACTGCGGCATGAGCAGGGAGTCTTCTGCTGTTTTCGCTAGACTCGGCACCCGCACGTCCACCTATTTGACCGGCGCGGCCAGGCCGCCCGCCCTCGATTGACACCGGTGCAGGAAGCCACTCAGCCAGCCCAGACGCCCTCTCCCTCTTCCACGGCCCAGTCCGTCGCGGGAAACGGCGCCGCACCCGACCAGCGCCCGGCCGCCTCGCCGATGATCGTGTTCGAGAGCGTCACCAAGATCTACGAGCCGCACGTCGTCGCCCTGCGCGACGTCTCCCTCGTGATCGACAAGGGCGAGTTCGTGTTCCTGGTCGGTCCGTCCGGGTCGGGCAAGTCGACCCTCACGCGACTGCTCCTGAAGGAGCTCGAGCCGACGGAAGGCCGCATCATCGTCGGCGGCCGCGAGCTGAACCGGCTCAAGCGCTCGAAGGTGCCGCTTCTGCGCCGGAACATCGGCTGCGTCTTCCAGGACTTCAAGCTCCTGTCGGACCGCACCGCCTTCGAGAACGTCGCCTACGCGCTCAAGGTGCAGGGCGAGTCGCGCGCGGCGATCCGGGCGAAGGTGCCGGAGGTGCTCGGCCTCGTCGGCCTGGCGCACAAGACGGGCTCCCTGCCCGACGAGCTCTCGGGCGGCGAGCAGCAGCGCGTCTCGATCGCGCGCGCCTTCGTGAACCATCCGCCGCTCCTCATCTGCGACGAGCCGACCGGGAACCTCGACCCCGACACCTCGGTCGGGATCATGCAGCTCCTGTACCGGATCAACCGCACCGGGACGACGGTCGTCATGGCCACGCACGACCGCGAGATGGTCGACAAGATGCGCCGGCGCGTGATCGCGCTCGAGGAGGGCCAGATCATGCGCGACGAGCGCCGTGGGAGCTACGAGTAGTGCGGGCGAAGCTCTTCTTCAGCGAGGCCTGGCGGTCCGTCATGGCGAACCTGTCGACCACGGTCGCCGCGACCATGACCGTGCTGATCGGCATGTTCCTCCTCGGGCTCTTCATCGCCCTCGGCACCTGGGTGCTCTCCTGGACGGGCGAGGTGAAGAAGGAGGTGCAGGTGAAGATCTTCTTCGACACGAACGCGACCAAGGAGCAGATCAACGCGGTCGGATCGAAGCTCGCCACGTTCCCCGAGGTGAAGAGCGTCAAGTTCGTCACCGCCGGCGACGCCCTGGACAAGATGCAGAAGCAGTATCCCGATCTGACCGCCGGCCTCTCCGGGAACCCGCTGCCGCCCTCCTACGAGGTGCAGCCGAAGACCGCCGAGCA
>JBPCPR010000274.1:0-4243 GCA_050998925.1 Gaiellaceae bacterium | reverse complement strand
GAGGTACCCGTGCCAGAGGAGAATCTTCACGTCGTGGAAGATCCTGACCGACTCCTCGTACGTCGCGCGCGCCACGGCGACGCCGACGCCTTCGCGCGGCTCGTCGAGCGCCACCAGCATCGCCTCTACACGCTCGCCGCTCGGCTGACCGGCTCGCGGGCGGACGCCGAGGACGCCGTGCAGGAGGCCCTGCTCCGCGCCTGGCTGAACCTACCCAACTTTCGCGGTGGTGCGCTCTTCTCGACCTGGCTCTACCGGATCTGCGTGAACGCCGCGCACGACCTCCGCTCGAAGCGGCGGCCCGAGCCCTCGGAGGCAGCCGAGACCCCCGACCCTCGCGACGCCTTCGTGGAGAGCGAGCTGGCAGGCGGGCTCCAGGCCGCGCTGAACGGGCTCGAGGATCCGTACCGGACCGCGGTCGTCCTCTTCGACGTCCTCGGGTGCTCCTACCTCGAGATCGCCGAGGTCACCGGTGTCCCCGAGGGCACGGTGAAGTCGCGGATCTTCCGCGGCCGCAAGGAGCTCGCTGCGGCGCTCGGAACATCCGCGCCGGGGAAGGAGTCGAAGGAGTAATGGCTGGGATGCACCCGGAAGAGCTCGAGCTGCTCGCCTGCGTCGAGGACGAGCTCGACGCTGCTCGACGCGGCGAGGTCGTCGACCATCTGGCGGCATGCAAGCGGTGCGAGAGCGACGTGGCGGCGGTCGAGTCGGGCCGAGCCGCCCTCCGCTCTGCGCCCGCGCTCGAGTTGTCCGCGGGAGGCCTGAGCTCGATGTTGGCGAGCTTGCCGGATCGCGCTCCGGTCCGACCGCGCCTGGCCGGGCGGCTGCTGCCTGTCGCTGCGGCCCTGGCCGCAGCCGCCGCCCTCGCCGGCGGTGCCTTCGTCATCGGGACGAGCGGTGGCGGCGACAACGACGCGGCCAGCGGAGGCGCGGAGACCCCTGCGGAGGTTGCCGAGGACGCTGCGACCGAAAAGGCTGGCGGTGGCTCCGCGTCGCCTCAGGGGCACGAGGCCCTGAAGACGGTTGCGGGCTCGGCCAAAGACGTTGCGAGCAAGCTACGCCGTCAGGGCTTCGACGCGCGGGTCTCGGGCGATCGCGTCATCGTCCGAGGAGCTCGAGCCGAAGCCGTGCGGAAGGCCCTCGAGCCGCTCGGTCCCGGCCCGGTGCGGGTCGTCGTCCGGCCCTAGGCCATGTAGAAGTAGAGCGCGTAGAGGAGCTCGACGGCCGGGCTCGTCGTGTGCACGGTCACGTCCGAAGGGACGTCGAGCAGCGCCTGTGTGTAGTTGAAGATGATCTTCACGCCGGCCTCGACCACGTCGGTCGCAACCCGCTGGGCCTCGTCATCCGGAACCGCGAGCACCGCGACGATGATCGCCTTCTCGCGAAGGAGGTCCGAGAGGCGGTCGTAGGCGAGCACCTGCCCGGTCTGTCCGATCGGCTTGCCGACCTTCTCGGGGTCGACGTCAAACGCGGCCGCGATGTTGAACCCGTGGTCGGCGAAGATCGTCGAGCTCGCGATCGCCTGCCCGAGCCGGCCGGCGCCGAAGAGCGCGATGTTGTGCTGCCCCTGTGTCCGGAGGATCTTGCGGATCTCGCCGGCGAGCGCATCGATGTTGTAGCCGACGCCGCGTTTCCCGAACTTTCCGAATCCGGACAGGTCGCGCCGGATCTGCGTCGCGTTGATGTTCGTGTACTCGCTGATCTCCTGCGAGGAGATCCGCTCCTTGCCCATCTTGCGAGCCTGGGTGAGCACTCGGAGGTACTGGCTGAGCCGTGCGGCCACCCCGACCGTGAGCCGGTCGCCGTTACGGGTCTCCTCGGTGCCTTCGACCGGAATCGGGACGTTGCTTACCACTTGTAACAGAGCATAGCTGCGGTGCTTTCCATTCCGTAGCAGGAACTGTGGCTTACGGAGCCCGCGAATCTCGTTGACTTTGTGCTCCCAGTCTGAGGCGGAGCCCGTCGGGATGCACGAAGTACGTGAACGCCTCCGCGCCGTCGACGGCAACCACCGGGATGCGCTCACGGTAGCGGCGCTCGAGCTCCGGGTCTCCCCCGATGTCGGTTTCCTCGAGCTCGAACGGCACCTCGGCGCGGACCTGCTCGAGAACGCTGCGCGCCGCGTCGCACAGGTGGCAGCCGCTCGCGAAGTAGAGCTGGACGCGGTGCATTTAGATGGTTGGCCTAGGGATAGAGGCCGCGGATGGTCGTCGCCTCCGCCACCCGTCTCACCGCGATGGCGTAGGCAGCCTGGCGCATCGAGATCTGTCGCTCCTCGTGGATGCTCCAGGTGTCCGAGAAGGCTCGCGTGACGATGTCGTTCAGCTTCGCGTGCACCTCGGTCTCCTTCCAGAAGTACTCCTGGAGACCTTGCACCCATTCGAAGTAGGAAACGACGACGCCTCCCGCATTGGCGAGGACGTCGGGCAGGACGAGCACTCCGCGGCCCTCGAGGATCTGGTCCGCCTCCAGGGTCACAGGGCCGTTCGCCCCCTCGCAGATGACCGGAGCCCGGACCTTGTCGGCGTTCTCCTCGGTGATCACCTGCTCGAGCGCACAGGGTGCGAGGACGTCGCAGTCCAGGAGGAGGAGCTCCTCGTTGGTAACGCGCTCGGTGCCCTCGAGGCCTTCGAGCGTTCCGTGCCGCCGCTTGTGCTCGACCGCGGCCTGGACGTCGAGGCCGGCCGGATTGTGCACTCCGCCGCTCGAGTCGGAGACGGCGACGATGGATGCGCCCTCCTCGGCAAGGAAGAGCGCCAGGTTTCGCCCGACGTTTCCGAGGCCCTGAACGACGATGCGACAGCCCTCGATGCTCTGGCCCTGCTTTCGCAGCGCTTCGCGCACGCAGTACGAGGCCCCGCGGGCCGTGGCCTCCATCCGGCCCAGCGAGCCGCCGACCTCGAGCGGCTTGCCGGTGACGACGCCGAGGACGGAGTAGCCCTTGTTCATCGAATAGGTGTCGAAGATCCAGGCCATCTCGCGGGAGCTCGTGCCGACGTCTGGCGCGGGGATGTCGACCTCTGGACCGATCAGGTTGATGATCTCCGTCGTGTAGCGGCGCGTCAGGCGCTCCAGCTCGGTCAGCGAGAGCAGCTTGGGATCGCAGACGACGGCGCCTTTCGCGCCCCCGAACGGAAGTGCCATGAGTGCGCATTTCCACGTCATCCACATGGCGAGCGCCTTCGTCTCGTCGAGCGTCACGCCCGGGTGGTAGCGAATACCGCCCTTCGAAGGCCCGCGCGCGACGTTGTGCGTGATCCGGAAGCCGGTGTAGACGTTGACGGAGCCGTCATCCATGCGGACGGGCACGGAGACTTCGACCGAGCGCTTGCACTCGAGTAGGACCTCCAGCATGTTCTCGGTCACGTCGACGAGGGCTGCGACCTGGCGGAGCTGCTCGCGGGCCATCTCCCACGGATCGCGCTTCAGATGCGACGCGCTCGCCTCGATGGTCGCCACGCCCTAACCCTCCCCCGGCCTTGCGATCGTGAACATGACTTTCGCCGTCGAGGGCGGTGTGCCCTCGGCTCCCTCGACCGGTTCGGCGGTGAGCCGGAGCTCGTAGCCGCCCGGCCGGAGGGTGTTCCCGAGCGGCCCGCGACCGGTCAAGCCGAAGGCGTAGCGGCCTGGCAGCAGGTCGCGCAGGCGGAAGAGCGTCCCGAGCCTCGTGCCGGCGGCCGTCCAGAGCTCGGCCTCGAGGAGGCGAACCGGCTCGATCGTCTGACCCTCGGCGCCCTGGCTCACGGCCCCCGCCCTGAAGGCCACCACGGTCGGAGCGGCCGGGGAGGGCGCGAAGGAGTCGCTCGAGAGCCGGATGTCGCCGACCAGCGACCCCCCGTTCGCCGGCGCGAAGGAGACCGCCCAGGGGAGGCGGACGGGCCGCGAGCCTTCGGGCTGGATCACGAAGACACCCGCCGACAAGCCAGAACCACCGCCCGGCGCGGACGCCTGCAGGACGACGTCGCCCGCCTGGCCCGGCCGGAGCGTGAGGTCACCGGGGCTCGCGGCGAATCGCACCTCGGGGCCGGCACTCGAGTCGTTGGCGACGCCGAACGAGACGCGGAGCGCGCGTGTCGACAGATTCCGCACGCTGATCTCCCGGATCACGCTCCAGCCCGAGCCGGTTGCCCGCCCGAGCGCGAGCGACGCCGGCTCGACGGCCAGCTCCGTCGAGGCGGCGGCCTGGAGATCGAGTGCGCCCGCTCCCTCGACCGTCACGCCGGCGGATGCTTGCCCTTCGAGC
>JBPCPR010000249.1:0-8198 GCA_050998925.1 Gaiellaceae bacterium | reverse complement strand
GGCGGTACCAAGACCGGTGGTGTCGAGCCGATGGGAGTCGAGAGCGGCGGGACGCTCGCACCCGGGAGGCCCGGCCCGAAGCCGACGGCCAAGCCTGTGGCGTCGCCCGCGGAAGGATGACCCACCGGGTCGCCGTCCTTGCCACCATCCTTCCCGCCAAGTCCGCCACCCGAGGCCTCGACGGGATCCTTGGCGTCCGCAACCCCGGCGTCCTGGCCAAGCTCCGGGGCGGAAAAAACGCTCGTAAAGGGGTTCGCGTCGATGGTGGGCACCGCCGTCGCCTTCGGCATCGTAACGACCCGGTCGCGCTCGTTCGCCACCTCGAGCGGGACGACCGCGACCGTGATCCCCGCACCCAGGAGGACCGCAGCCGTCGCAGCCGCCGTCTTGAGGGCGATCCCGAAGCGCTCCGCCTCGAGCGCGACCCTCTCGAGCTGGCGCAGAAGGCCCGCCGGAAGGAATGCGAGCCCGGCGAGCCTCCGCCTCCGGGAAGCCACGGCCGCGCCGGCCGGGCGGATGCCCGCCTCTTCGAGCCGGCCGCGCAGCGACCGGCGCGCGCGGAACAGGAGCGTCTCGACCGCTGCATGCGAGAGATCCATTCGGCTCGCGATCTCGACGTACGAGAGGCCTTCGATCTCACGGAGGAAGAGAATCTGCTGGTGCGCGGGGCGCAGCGTGCCGACAGCGTCCCGTAGCTCGTCGAGCTGCGGGTGCTCCGCTTCGGCGGACTCCGCGAGCTCGCGCTCCAGCTCCACCTCGTGCGGCCGGCGGGAGAGAGTGCGGTACCGGCGCCGAGTGGCGTTCTTGGCGATGCCGAAGAGCCAGGCGCGGGGCTTCTCGGGCGCATGGCCGCGCCTGAGCGCCCGATACGCGTCGAGAAACGCGCTCTGGGTGACCTCCTCCGCGTCGGCTCGGTTCCCGACATCGCGAAGGACGTACCGGTACACCTCGGGAAGGTGCCGCCTGTAGAGCCGTTCGAACGAGCGGTCGTCGAGACGCCGCGGCAGAGGCTCAACTTGGGGGGTCATGGGCATTGAGTGCCCGAAAACCCGAAGTTCTCACCTTCGGGACGCAAGTTTCGCCCGTCCGGCGGGCTCTAGGGTAGAGAAGGACCCGGGTTCGCGTGGACGACGGCGGGGGGGAAAGAACCGGCCGAAGCCACGCATCCCCCGGGTCCGGTCGTCATGTTGTCATGGAAGGAACCCGCCAAGAGGACTCTTCTGCGCCTCGGCGCCCAAGGAATGCGGCACATCTTCGAGGTCCAGGTCTCTGATCCCCGCTTTCGGGGAAGCCTGCTCGCGTTCCTCGGGCGAACGTCGTATGCGGCCGAGGTTCGTGCTGACGGGATCCTCGTGATCGACCCTCCGGCCGCACTCGACCGGGCAGTGGCACGCGCCGAGCTCGGCGTCTATCTGCGCATGTGGGAGCACGTGACGCCCGAGGCAACGGCCCGTTTAGTCGACTAGAGAACCACCTCCTCCGCGAACCCGGTGCCGTCAGCGAGACGCTCGGGACGGTAGGGAGTAAGATCGAGCTCGGAGTGCCCGTTCAAGAGCTCCGCCGCGACGGCTCGGCCCACCGCCGGGGACTGCATGAAGCCGTGCCCCGAGAAGCCGCAGGCGGCATAGACGCCCTCTCCGACCCAGCCCAAGACCGGATGGGCGTCGGGCGTCATGTCGTACAGGCCCGCCCACGCCCTTGCGATCTGGGCGTCGCCGGCCGCCGGGAACCGGGCCCGAAGCCGCTCGAGCCGATCGGCGAGTACCGATTCGTCGACGGTTTCCGCTTCGCCCCAGCGAGGTCGCGCATCGGCCATGGCGAGAATGAGCCGGTCGCCACGCCGCCGGAAGTGGAAGCCCGTCTCCATCTCCACGATCATGGGGAGCGCCTCCGGCAGCCCCGCCACCGGAGCCGTCTCGATGAGCTGACGGCGGAGCGGCCTGATCGGAACCTCGGCGCCGAGCCGGTGCGCGGCCTCGCCCGAGTGCGGCCCGCACGCGACCACGGCGACATCGGCCCCGACCTCGTCCAGAGCGGTTCGCTCGAGCAGGTCGACGCCGAGCTCGACGGCGCGCCTGACGAGCTCCCGGGTGACGGCCGGTGGATCGGCTACGCCGTCCTCGGCGCAGAAGACGCCTCCGACGACGTCGTCGACGGTCACGCCCGGCGCAACCTCCGCGATCGCATCCGGCTCGAGGCGCTGGACGGGAACCCCCAGTCCGACCTGGACTTGTCGGCGCGTCTCGAGCTCGGCGAGGCCCGCCTCCGTCGTCGCGAGGAAGAGGTACCCGACCTGGTCGAAGAAGGGCGGCCCGAGCTCCTCGAAGAAGCGAATGCTCTCCTGGGCCAGCCGCACTTCCGCCGCGGTCGAGAACTGCTGGCGGACGCCTCCCATCGCCTTGCTCGTGGCGCCGGAGGCGACTGTGTCCCGATCCACGAGGACGACGTCGCCCGCTCCCGCCACCGCGAGGTGGTAGGCGATCGAGGCGCCGATCGCTCCTGCTCCGCCGATGACGATCCGCGGCATTAGACGCCTTCGCCGTCGAGGAGCTCGTCGAGGTCGCGCCGCTCCTCCGCGCTCAGGCCGCGAAGCGGTGCCCGGACGTCCTCCCGGAGTGGAACGCCCCGGCGTGCGAGCGTCCGCTTGAGCGCCGCCTGGAAGGGCAAGGCCTGCAGCCGGTCCCGGATCGCCGCCACTCGCTCGCCGACGGAGCGATCCGGAGCGCGCACAAGCTCGACCACGAGGTCCGGGAAGGCGCCCGCGAGGCCCGAGACTGCTCCGGCGGCGCCTCGCCCGAGTCCCTCCACGATGAGGGACTCGGTGCCGACGAAGACGTCGAGGCCCTCGAGCAAGTACGGCGAGAGGCGGTCGAAGGGCGCGTCCGAGACCTTGAGGCCCGCCAGGTTCGGCACCTCGTCCCCGAGCCGCTCGATGACGTCGATCGAGACGGCATAGCCGCTCCGAGCGGCGAACTCGTAGAGGTAGAACGGGAGTGGCGCGCACGCCTGTGCCGCGGCGCTGAAGTGCGCGAGCTGAGCGGGCTCGTCGAGCGCGTAGTACGGGGGGCCGATCACGGCGACGGCCGCTGCCCCCACATCCGCGGCGTGCTGCGCGAGCTCGACGGTCTCGCGCGTGGTCTGCGCGCCACAGTGGACGGCGACATCGAGTCGATCGCCGGCGGCCGCCACGAAGAGCTGGGCGGCGCGCCGGCGCTCGTCCGCTGTGAGCAGGATGCCTTCACCCGTCGTACCGAGCGCCAGGATCCCGTCGAGCCCCGCGGCGGCCAGGAAGTCGACGTACGCGCCGAACGGAGCTTCGTCGAGGGCCTCTCCCCCGTCTCGAAGCGGCGTCATGGCAGCGGCGAGCGCACCCTTGAGCACGACGCGGACTCTAAGCTGCCGCGGATGAGCGCGCTCCGGATCGAGCGGCAGGGGCACATCCTCCGCATCACGCTTGCGCGCCCCGAGCGCCGAAACGCATTCGACGCGGCCCTGATCACGGAGCTGACGCAGGCCTTCGCCGACGTCGGTGACGCGCGGGCGGTGCGGCTCGAGGGCGAGGGAGAGAGCTTCTGCGCCGGAGCCGACGTGGACTGGCAGCGCGCGGCGATCGACCTCGACTACGACGAGAACGTCCAGGACGCGATGCGCCTCCACGCCATGCTCGAGGCGATCGACTCCTGTCCCGCACCGGTCGTGGCTCGGGTTCAGGGCCACGCGCTCGGCGGCGGCTCCGGTCTCTTGGCCTGCGTCGACGTGGCGATCGCCGCGGAGGACGCCGTGTTCGCCTTCTCCGAGGTGCGGCTCGGCATCGTGCCCGCGGTCATCTCGCCCTTCGTCCTGCCGCGGATCGGTCCCGGTACCGCGCGGCGTTACTTCCTGACCGGGGAGCGATTCGACGCGGCCACGGCGCTCCGCATCGGGCTCGTCCACGAAGTCGCGGCTGGCCTCGACGACGCAGTCGACCGCGTGGTCGGAGAGCTCCTCGAAGGAGGCGCGGTGGCGGTTCGCGAGGCGAAGCGCCTCGCCCGGGAGCGACCCGGCGTCCCCGAGGTCGCACACTGGGCGGGCAAGCGGCGCAGCAGCGCCGAAGGCCAGGACGGGCTTCGGGCCTTCCTCGAGAAGCGGGCGCCCCGGTGGAAGTCCGAAAGCTCCTAGTCGCGAACCGCGGCGAGATCGCCGCGCGCATCTTCCGAACGTGCGACCGGCTCGACATCGCGACCGTGGCGGTCGCGGCCCCCGATGACGCCGGCGCCCTCCACACGCGGCTGGGCGGCGAGGTGCGTGAGATCGAGAGCTACCTCGACGCGGAGGAGCATCTGCGCGCCGCGCGGGAGAGCGGTGCCGACGCGATTCATCCGGGTTACGGCTTCCTGGCCGAGAGCGCCAGTTTCGCCGCGGTCGTGGAGGACGCCGGGCTCACCTGGGTCGGGCCGCCCCAGGAGGTCCTCCGGGCCGCCGGCGACAAGCTGGAGGCGAAGCAGCTAGCCGCGCGGGCCGGCGTTCCGGTCCTGCCCTCAGGCTCGGCTGCGGAAGTCGGGTTCCCGCTCCTCGTCAAGGCCGCGGCGGGCGGAGGCGGGCGCGGGATGCGCGTCGTCCGCGCCGCAGGCGAGCTCGACGAGGCACTCGAGGCCGCACGCCGCGAGGCGAAGGCGGGCTTCGGAGACGAGACGGTCTTTCTCGAGCGCTACCTCGAGCGCCCACGGCACGTCGAGGTGCAGCTCCTCGCGGACACGCATGGCACCGTCGTCCACCTGGGCGAGCGCGACTGCTCCGTGCAGCGCCGTCACCAGAAGGTCCTCGAGGAGTCCCCGGCCCCCGGGCTCGACGTCGCCGTGCGCGACGCGATGACCGCCGCGGCGGTGGAGCTGGCACGAGAGCTCGGCTACGTGGGGGTCGGGACGGCCGAGTTCATCGTCCAGGGAGAGGAGTTCTACTTCCTGGAGCTGAACGCGCGGATCCAGGTGGAGCACCCGGTGACGGAGGCGGTGACCGGGGTCGACCTCGTCGAGCAGCAGCTCCGCATCGCGGGCGGCGAGCAGCTCGCCCCCGGCAACCCCGAGGTCGCCGGGCACGCGGTCGAGGTGCGGCTCTACGCCGAGGATCCGCGCTCCTTCCTCCCGCAGGCGGGGCGGCTCGACCGGCTGCGGCTCCCGGAGGGCATCCGGGTCGATGCGGGGGTCGAGGCGGGGGACGAGGTTCCCGTCGCCTACGACCCGATGATCGCGAAGCTCGTGGCGCAGGCGGACACGCGAGAGGAGCCGCTGGACCGCCTCGCAATGGCGCTCTCAGAGACGGCGGTCTCGGGCGTCACGACGAACCTGGCCTTCCTGCGATGGCTCGTCTCCCATCCGGAGGTGCGCGCCGGGCACACGACCACCGCCTTCCTCACCGAGAACCCACCGCTCTCGACGCCCGTCGAGGTGCCTAATCCGTGGGCGGGCGGGTGGCGGCTGAACCTGGCCTCGGCAGTCGCGAGCCCACCCCCTCGGATCGAGGACGCCTCTCGTTCCGCCCAGCTCGCCCCGGGAAGCCAGCGGACCGTCACCGCGCCCATGCCGGGAACCGTCATCCGCGTGCTCGTCGAGGAGGGTGCGCAGGTCGAGGCCCGCCAGCCGCTGCTCGTCCTCGAGGCGATGAAGATGGAGACGCCGCTGGTCTCCCCGAGCGACGGCGTGGTCGCCCGAGTGCGCGTGGGCGAGGGCGACCGGGTCGCGGGAGGCGTCGTCCTGATCGAGCTGGAAGCTTGACTTCGCCTAGAGGCCAGGCTTCAGGACCATGTCGAGCACGATCAGGTAGAGGAGCCCGAGCTCGATTCGGGAGACGAGGAAGATTCGCTGGATCCTGGCTCGTACGGCTGGGGACTCGGGCCCCTCGGCGGCGAGGAGCTTCGAGATGCGCCCGGACTCGGGGCCGAGGAAGGCAGCCCCGGTCACGAAGGACATCCCGAACCCGATCAGCGCGAGAATGATCCAGGTCTGGCCGAAGTCCCAGGGCCCGTCGACGGTGAGGATGATCCCGAGGACGAGCACGATGAGGGAGGAGGGCAAGAAGATCCTCATCCCGATCCACTCGGCATCCGACGCGATCCCGGTCATGGGCGCAGGGTCGTCGGCGCGGTTGGCGCGAATGGCCAGCACCTGGATGGCAGCGCCACCGCCGAGCCAGACGATCGCGGCGGCGATATGGAAGAAAAGGAGCCAGTCGTAGCGGTTCACGGCCGCCTATCTAAGCCGCTTCGCCGGACGGACGCAAGCAGGTTTAGCCGCCTACCGGCGCGGTACCCGAGCTCAACGAACGATCCGAGGAGGTTGCATGAGCAACGAGCTGCAAGGCAAGAAGATCGCGTTTCTGACCGCCATCGAAGGCGTCGAACAGGTCGAGCTGACCGAGCCCTGGAAGGCGCTCGAGCAGGCCGGGGCCGAGCTCGAGCTCCTGTCGACGGAGAGCGGCAAGGTGCAGGCTTTCAACCATCTGGATAAGGGGGACACGTTCCCGGTGAACAAGGTCGTCTCCGAGGCCGATCCAACGGATTACGACGGCCTCATCCTGCCGGGCGGGGTCGCGAACGCCGACCAGCTCCGCATGGACAAGGACACAGTCCGCTTCGTGCGGACGTTCTTCTAGCAGGGAAAGCCCGTTGGGGCCATCTGCCACGCGCCGTGGACACTCATCGAGGCCGGGCTGGTGAAGGGCCGGACGCTCGCGTCCTGGCCGTCGCTCCAGACCGAAATCCGAAACGCCGGCGGCGAGTGGGTCGACGAGGAGGTTCACGTCGATCGCGGTCTCGTGACGAGCCGGAAGCCCGAGGACATCCCTGCGTTCTCGGCGAAGCTCGTGGAGGAGTTCGCCGAGGGCGAGCACGAAGAGCAGGCGGTCGCGGCCCGCGAGGCGGCCCGCGCCTAACCCCCCACACGCTCTGATGACGCGACGGCCCGGGCTTCCGCCGGGTCGTCGAAGTCAAGCGAGGAGATCGCGCAGGCCCAGCGCGAGCTCCGTCCGGCCCTGCACCTTGATCTTCCCGCTCATGTAGGCGAGCGCCGGGCTCTGCTCGCCCCTCACGATCCGAAGCAGCACGTCCTCGGTGGTCTCGACGACGCAGTCCGCGCTGGCGTCGCTCTCGGAGACGGTCGCCGTGCCGTCCGCAAGCTCGAGGCGCCAGCTCCCGGCACCGCGGACGTCGAAGCGGTACGAGATCTGCTTTCCGGCCACGCGAGCGGGGTCGATCCTCGCCTCGAGCCCGTCGAAGAACTCGCGGGCCGAGCCGGGCGCGCTCACAGGCTCGCGGCCACCGGCTCGAGGCGGCGCGCCGACGACGGCGGCAGAACCAGGGCCAGGAGAAAGCCGAGCACCGGCCCGGCGACCGTCGCGAGGAGCGCCGGCTCGAGGTCGACGGCGTCCGCGATCCCGCCGAGGACGACCGCAGCCACGCCTCCGAGGCCGATCGCGAAGCCGATCGAGAGCCCCGACGCCATTCCGACCCGGCTCGGCATGTACTCCTGGCTCATGACGAGGCTGACGCCGAACGTGCCGATCACGGCCGCTCCGGACAGGATCAGCGCCGCCCCTCCGACGACGCCGCCCACAAGGACGTACACGGCGATGAGGGGCGCCGCGGCGACGAAGCTCCAGCGGAGCACCGGCCGGCGGCCGAAGCGATCCGCGAGCTGTCCGCCGAAGATCGTGCCGACCGCGCCGGCGAGCAGGAAGAGCGACAAGAGGCGCGTCCCGTGCGCGGCTCCGTTCCCGAGCTCGACCTCCCAGAGCGGCACGAAGGTGAAGAGGCCCATGTGAGCCACGCTTCTGAGGGAGATCACGCCGAGGAGCAGCGACAGCGCGCGCGGATCGTCCCCGGCGCCGGTCGTCCCGTCCCGCTGCACCCGGACCGGAACGACGTGCCGCAGGTGAGCACGGACGGCAACGAGGAGGATCGCCACGGCAAGCCCGGGAAGCGCGAGCAAGAGGCCGCCGTTCAGCCCGAGCGCAAGGACGGCCGTCGATGCGAGGAGCGGCCCCAACGCGAAGCCGAGGTTCCCGCCGACCGAGAAGAACGCCATGCCGCTCGCACGCCTGTCCCCGCTCACGTAGTTCGCGAACTTCGATCCCTCCGGATGGTAGGCGGCGACGCCCAGCCCGGCGACGAGGACGGCGACGAGGACGAGCGGGTAGGTGGGCGCCACCGCCGCGAGGGCCATGCC
>JBPCPR010000172.1:0-4203 GCA_050998925.1 Gaiellaceae bacterium | reverse complement strand
GCCGACTACGACGCCTGGGTCGTCACCGCAGTCGTGCCGGACCAGAACGAGAACGCCGAGCCTCCCTGGCTCCTGCAGGCCGAGATCACACGGGCCTAGGGACTCCGGTCGTGTACCGACGTGCCGCCGGCGCCGGCCCGTGCCGTGGCCGGATACGGCTCGAGGTCGTTCACGAACCCGGGTTGCGACTCCACACGCGCGAGCCAAGCTCGCACCGCGGGCAGCGGGTCCAGGTCGATCGCCGCCTCGCCGGCGACGTGCGCATACGCGTAGAGGCCGATGTCGGCCACCGTGTAGCGACCGCCGACCAAAAACTCGTGCTCACCCAGGTGCCGTTCGAGGATCCCGAGAGCGGCAACCCCCGACGCGCGGTAAGCCTCACAGGCCTCGCGTCGCAGCTCGTCGCGACCGGTGAGACGCCAGAACCGCGCCGTCCCGACGTTCGGCTCCACGAGGTTCTGCTCGAAGAAAAGCCACTGCCAGACGCGAGCCTCTTCTACGGGCTCCCCCGGGAGGTACGGGGTGCCCCGCGCCAGGAAGAGCAAGATCGCGTTCGACTCGGCGAGCGTCTCGCCGGCGTCCAGCTCGAGCACCGGCGTCCTCCCCGCGGGGTTTCGGGCGAGATGCTCGGCCGTCTGGCTTTCGCCCGCGAAGATGTCGACGCGCACCCGCTCGTAGGGCAAACCGAGGTGAGCCAGGAGGATGCGCACCTTGAGGCAATTCGCCGAAGCGCCGTAGTCGTAGAGCTTCATGCCCGGTGCAACGCGTGCGCAGTCGAAAATGTGAGCGTTACGGCGCGATGCGGCCGCTGGCCACGAACGACGCGTGCGTCAACGGCATCCGCTCGGCGAAGAAGAGCTCGCAGGCATCCGCGTAGCGCCTGATCTCGCGCTGGGCCGTGTCGGCGGCGCGCAGCGAGACGAAGTTCATGAGCGCTCTGGCGTTCACCGTCCAGGAGAACTCGGTGTAGGCCCCGACCGGGATAGCGGCGCGCGCGAGCTCGCGGGCGACTCCCGCCTCGACCAGCCGCTCGTAGGCGGCGTAGGCGGCCTCGTAGACGGCCCGCAGCTCCTCGCGCGTAGTCTCAGCCAGCTCGTCGGACACGGGCTCGAAGGAGTAGGCGCCCGGCTTCCCGATCTGGCTTCGCACGTCCTCTGGCTCCGGGAGGTAGAACTCGTCGGTGGCGCGGGCGTAGCGCATGCTGAACTCGTTGAACGACCCGATCCGGTGCCGGAACCATTCGCGCGCGACGAAGAGCGGCGTTCGGATGTGGAAACGGAAGGCGTTGTGCTCGAAGGGCGTGCCGTGGCGGTCGCGCATGAGAAAGCGGATCAGCCCCTCGTCGGCCTCGTCCAGCTCCTCCTTCCGGCGGGCGAAACTCACCCGCGCCGCGTTCACCACCGAGAGGTCAGTCGCCATCGCGTCGTCGAGCCGGACGAACCCGTGATCCAGGACGCGAATCGTGTTCTCGGGTATGACCTCTGAGGTGACCGCCATCGAATCGAGTCTAGCGAGGGCGTACGTCGGATCCTCGGGCTTCTCGTACTCCTCCTGGAAGGGCGGCTTCTATCCCGCGGACGCCAGGGAGAGCGACTTCCTGGCGCTCTACGCGGAGCGGCTGCCCGCGGTCGAGGTGAACTCGACCTTCTACCAGCTTCCGTCGGAATCGACCTTCGAGCGCTGGGCGGAGTCGTCGCCGGCCGGATTCCGCTTCGCGCTCAAGCTGAATCGCCGCGTGACGCTCGCCGGGCGCCTCGAGCTCCTCCCGACGTTCTGCGAGCGCGCGCGACTCCTCGGTGACCGCCTCGGGCCGATCCGGGTCGCACTCGACCGCCCGCGCGACGACGGCTTCCTGCAGCTCCTCCTGGACTCGCTGGATCCAGAGCTCTCGTATGCCTTCGAGCTCCGGCATCCGAGCTGGGAAGACTCCGCGAACCGGATCCTGGCCGAGCGCGGGATCGCCCGGGTCGACGAGGTCGAGGAAGGCCCCGGATTCTGCTACCTCCGGCTACGAGAGCCACCCTACGACGAGGGCCGGCTCGCGGACTGGGCGGACCGGATCCGGCCGCTGCTCGCAAGCGGCCTCCACGTCTACTGCTTCTTCCGCCACGAGGACGAGCCGACCGCCCCGGCCTACGCGAGCCGGCTGCTCGAGCTGCTTCGCGGCTAGAGTCTGCGCCAACCCGCAAAGGAGACAAATGGCCTACGAAGTCCCGCCGCTGCCGTACGACTACGCTGCGCTCGAGCCGCACATCGACGAGCAGACGATGCGCGTACACCACGACAAGCACCACCAGGCCTACGTCGACAAGGCAAACGCCGCGCTCGAAGGCACGGAATGGGCCGACAAGCCGGTCGACGAGGTTCTCGCGAACCTCGACCAGATCCCCGAGGACAAGCGCGGCGCGGTCCGCAACAACGCGGGCGGCCAAGCGAACCACTCCCTCTTCTGGGAGCTCATGAGCCCGGACGGCGGCGGTAAGCCCTCCGGCGCTCTCGCACAGGCGATCGAGGACAAGCTCGACAGCCTCGAAGCGCTACAGGAGGCAGTCAACCTCGGCGGCGTCAACCAGTTCGGCAGCGGTTGGACGTGGCTCATCAAGGACGGCACCGGGCTCGCGGTGGTCTCGACGCCGAACCAGGACAGCCCGCTCTCGAACGGCGACGTGCCGCTCCTCGGCATCGACGTCTGGGAGCACGCCTACTACCTGAAGTACCAGAACCGGCGTCCGGATTACCTCGCGGCGTGGTGGAACGTCGTCAACTGGGACGCCGTCGCGGCTCGGTACGACGACGCGACCCGCTAGTGAAGGCGAAGATCGCCGAGTCGAGGGAGGTTGCGAAGGGGACGCTCTACGTCGTCTTCGACCTGCTCGGCCACGAGGTCGACTTCACGGCGGGCCAGTACTTCTGGGTCACTATCGTCGACCCGCCCTATGACGACGAGAAGGGCCCGAAGCGGCACATCTCGGTCGCCACCTCACCCAACGACCGCGGGGTTCTCGCCCTCTGCACCCGGCTCCGCGACTCGGCGTTCAAACGCTCGCTCGCGGAGCTCCCGGTGGGAGCCGAGGTCGAGGTGGAGGATCCGAAGGGCAACTTCCTTCTTCCGGAGGAAACCGACCGGCCGTACGTCTTCATCGCCGGCGGCATCGGCATCACCGTCTTTCGCAGCATGCTCCGCTACATCGCCGAGGAGAAGCTCCCGCACCGCGTCACGCTCGTCTACTCGAACCGCGACCGGGAGTCGACGCCGTTCCTGGACGAGCTGCCGGAACTCGAACGGACGTGCCCCAACCTGAGCGTCGTCCTGACCATGACCGAGGACGACGGCTGGGATGGCGAGACGAGGCGAATCGACGCCGAGCTCCTGGGCGACCATCTCGAGGGCGAGCTCGAGGACTACACCTACCTCGTCGCAGGCCCGCCTGCGATGGTCGAGGGCGTAGTGGACATGCTGAAGGGCGCCGGGATCCCCGAGGGTCAGGTCAAGCCCGACAAGTTCAGCGGGTACTAAGGGGCTTCGCTCGAGCGGGCGGCGGGAAGCTCACCGGGAGCCGACAGAACAGTGATGCCGGCCGCTGCCGCGATCGCTGAGACCGTGGCCTCGTCCTCGTCCGTCGCCCATCCAGACTCAGCCGGTCGCGCGACCGCGCGCAGGAAATCGTCGTAGCGCGTGGAGGAGTCCACCCGCGACATCGTCAGCAGGCGAACCCTCGCCGATTCGGCCCGGTAGGTGTGGGGGATCCCGCGTGGGGCGACGAGCGTCTCGCCCACTTCGAGGCGCACCGCGTCCTCACCGAGATAGACGGTCAAGCTCCCTTCGAAGACGTGAAACGACTCGTCCTCGGGGTGGACATGGAGCGGTGGCATCTCGCCCGCCACGAATGCCCTGCGGAACAAGCCCGTGGCGGTCGTGGGAGCTTCGACGGGCGCGTTCGGCGCCGTGTGGGCTCAGGCGGAGCTCCGGAAGGTGCTCGGCGCGATCGGTGCCCGCGTCCTGGAAGGTGACCTCGCAGTCGGCCACGCCCCGGAGCGCTTCGACGAGCAAGGCCGGCTCGTCGACGACGAGACTCGGGAGCTGCTCGCCGAGGTCGCCGGCGAGCTCGTGGCGGCTGTGCGTGACCGCGTGCCTCAGGCCGCGGCCGCCTAGACTGCCGTATGGCCGACGGCGAGCTCCAAGGGCAGGTTGCCCTCGTCACC
>JBPCPR010000171.1:0-3712 GCA_050998925.1 Gaiellaceae bacterium | reverse complement strand
CGAGGAGGAGTACATGCTGCTCGACTCGGAGTCGTTCGACCTCGTCCAGCACGTCGACACGTTCCTGAGCGCGACCGAAGGCAGCGAGTTCGCGGAGCGGATCGCGCCCGAGCTCATGCAGTCCGTCCTCGAGATCGCCACCCCCGTCTGCACGACCGTCCCCGAGGTCGAAGCGGAGCTCCGGAAGCTGCGTGCCCACGTGACCGAGATCGCGAAAACGCGGGCCCTTCGAGTCGGCTCGGCGGGCACCCACCCATTCAGCCTCTTCGAGCGCCAGCGGATCACCGCTCGCGACCGCTACCGAAACCTGGTCGACCAGCTCCAGTATGTAGCGCGGCGGGAGCTCATTTTCGGGATGCACGTCCACGTCGGGATCGACGACCCGGAGAAGGCGATCAAGATCCAGAGCGCCTTGCTCGTCCACCTGACCGACCTCCTCGCGCTGTCGGGCAACTCGCCGTTCTGGCGCGGGGAGCCGACCGGCCTCTCCTCTAGCCGCCAGATGGTCTTCGCCGCGTTCCCCCGCTCCGGCCCTCCGCCCCGCTTCCGCGACTACGCCGACTTCGCTGAGGTGGTGGGCCAGCTCGAGAAGACGGGTTGCATCGCCGACTACACCCACATCTGGTGGGACGTGCGGCTCCACCCGCGTTTCGGCACCGTGGAGGTGCGGATCATGGACGCAGTCACGCGGGTCGAGGAGGCGGTCGCCCTTGCTGCCTACATCCAGGCGATCGTCAAGCTCTACTCCGAGCGCTACGACGCCCGCCAGGAGCTTCCCTCCTACCACCGGATCCTCGTGACCGAGAACAAGTGGCTCGCGGCTCGCTACGGCCTCGAAGCGCCCGTCATGGACCTCGCTACGGGCCGCAGGAACCGCGTCCCGGTCGCCCAGCTCGTCCGTCGCACCCTGCGCGACATCGAGCCGCATGCGCGCGAGCTCGGATCCGAGCGCGAGCTCGAGGGGATACGCCAGATCCTGGAGCGCGGGAACGGCGCCGACCGCCAGCTCCGCGTCTGGAACGCGAATCGCGATCTGGCGGAGGTCGTGGGCGCGATCGCCGACGTGACGGAGCAGGTCGGCCCGCCCGTGACCGCGTGATCTCCCCCGGGGACCGCCCTCCCGACTTGGAGGTGTGGCTCGCTCCGAACGAGCGGGTTTCGCTCCGTGAGCTTCCGGCCGAGGGGGAGCGCGTCCTGCTCCTCTTCTACCTGTTCGACTGGTCGAGCACCTGAACTGACGAGCTGATCCTCCTGCGTGACAGGCGGGCCGAGTTCGAAGCGGCGGGCACCTCGGTCTTCGGGATCTCGCGGGACAGCCCCTGGTCGCACCGCGCCTGGCGCGAGGCGCTCGACATCGACGTGCCGCTGCTCTCCGACTGGAACGGGCGCGCAGTCGAGGCGTTCGACGTCGCCTTCGACTACCGCGGCCTCGAGCGCGTCGCCGAGCGATCCGCCTTCCTGCTCGATGGAGACGGCATGATCATCGCTGCATGGCGTTACGAGGTCGGCGAGCTCCCCGATTTCGACGAGCTCCTGGCTTCGGCCCGCTCGGCCTCGTAGCGCTCCTCTATACGGCGGCCGCACTCGTCTCCGCCTGGCCTGGCCTCTCCTCGCTCGGGTCGGCCTACCTTGCCGGCGGCGCCGAGGGATACGGAGAGACAGCACCCGGAGACCACGGCCAGGTCGTCTACCGCTTCTGGCTCCTCGGCCACCAGCTCGCAGACGGAGACGCCCCGTGGCGGGATCCGTACAGCTTCCAGCCGCTGGTGGAGCCTCAGGTCGCGCTGGGCGGCTGGCCCTTCGGCCTCCCCTTCTGGCCGCTCGAACCCCTGCTCGGGCCCGTGCTCGCATGGAACCTGTTGCTCTTGGCCACGATCGTCACCGGAGGTCTCCTCGCCTACTCCTGGCTTCGCTCCCTCGAGCTCGGCTTCGTGCCGGCGCTCGTGGGCGGGCTCGCGTTCGCGATCGCCCCGTACCGGCTCGCCCAGAGCGCCGACCACCTCCTCGGCTGGATCTCGATCCTCCTCCCGGTCAGCGTCCTCGCGATCGAGCGGGCACGCGCTGCGCCGACGCGGACGAAGGCGCACGCGTGGGGAGCCGTCGCGGCCGTCGCCCTCGTGTCGATCCCGCTCTCGGGCCAGCTGCACCTCGCCCTCGGAGCGCTCCCGTTCGTCGCGGTGTACGCCGCCGTCCGCTTCCACCCACTCCCCGCCATCTGGGTGGCGGCTGGCGTCGTCGCCTCGGCCGCCGTCGGGCTCGTCCTCCGCTCCACCGTCGTCGAAGGCTCGCGGCTTGCGGACCGGCGATCCCTCTCGAACGTGGATGCCTACTCGGCCGAGGCGCTCGACTTCCTGAACCGCTTCCATAGCGTCCCGAGCGAGGAGTTCGTCTATCTCGGGTGGCTCACGCTCGCGCTCGCGTTTGCCGGACTGGCCGCGGTCCTACCCGCGCGCCGCGGCCTCGGAATCCTGCTCGGGCTCGCCGTGCTGGTTCCAGCCCTGATCGCCTTCGGCACCAACCTGCCCCTCTATGCTCCCCTGCGATCGCTCGTGCCGCCGCTCCAGAGCGTTCGCGTCCCGGGGCGGTTCATGCCCATCGCGGACCTGGCGCTGGCAGCGCTGGCGGCCTTCGCGCTGGCGGCGCTCCTCGAGCGCGTGGCGAGGCGAACAGCCACGGTCGGCGCCGCCGCGTTTCTGCTCGTGGCCGCCGATCTAACCGTGATGCCGTTCTCGCCGACCCCCGCCGACCGCGCGAACGGGGCCTACGCTGCGACGCACCGCTCTCCCCCGGGCCGGATCCTCGAGGTGCCGCCGTTCGAGCCGGGTCGGCAGGAGGGGTCGGTGTACGACCTCTACACGATCCAGGCGAGGCGCGAGCGCCCGACGGGCTACTCGACCCTGGCGCCCGAGGCCACCTTCGACTTCTACTATCGCTTCGGACGCCTGTCCTGCGGCGCCTGGCACGACGGCGATCGCGAGGAGCTCGACGCCCTCGGAGTCGAGCAACTCCTGTTCCATCGCGGACTCTTCCGCGCCGGCGTCCTCGGCGGGTGGTTCGCCTGGCGGGGAGCGCTCGAGGCCGGCTACCACCCGGAGCTCCGGGACGGGGCCGTCACGCTCCTCGGCCCGAACGGCCGGGCCGAACTGTCGAATCCCTTCGGCGAGCCGGCGCGGGAGAAGCCCTACTTCTGCCGCGGCTGGATCGACCGCCGAACCACCGAGCCCCAGGCACCGTTCTGGGTCTGGGGCCCGGGCGTCCTGACGCTCGAATTCGTCGCTCCCCGCCTGACGACGGCGACGCTCTGGCTCGACGGGCGCCGTGAGCAGCGCTTCGAGATCCCGAAGCGCGGCACGATTCGGGTCCGCCTCAGAGGCGAGCGCTGGCATCCGTTGATCGTCGAGATTCCGGAGATCTACGAAACAGACCCCCCGTACGGGTTGAGACTGGCCCGGATCAACTTCCCGTGGCACTGACCACCACGGGCGTTTCCCTGGGATTGAGGTTGAGCCGGGCTCGGAGGCTGCCGATGAGCCGGCAGATGCTCAGGTTCTGGGATCGGATGGAGGATTTCTTCCTCCGCAACGCGAGCGAGATCGTCGACGACATGGCGGACCAACGCCACGAGCAGCTCGCCGAGCTGCTCTCGACCCTCGACGAGCGGACCGCGCAGGTCGCCGCCGCCGAGGCGCGCGCCGAACAGCTCGAGAAACGC
>JBPCPR010000153.1:0-6792 GCA_050998925.1 Gaiellaceae bacterium | reverse complement strand
CTGCAGGAGCGGTTCGGCGGACGCCGCATCCTCCTCACCGGCGGGGGCGGCTCAATCGGTAGGGCGCTGACCACTTTCCTGCTCGGGTTCAGGCCGGAGTCTGTCCCGCTCCTCGACGCCCACGAAGCCTCCCTGACCGCCGACCGGCGCGCGCGGGAGCCCGACGCGCCCGTCCGCTACGCCCTCTGCGACGTCCGCGACCCCGGCCGGATCGAGCGGGAGCTCGCAGTGGCCAAGCCCGACGTCGTCTTCCACCTCGCTGCGTACAAGCACGTCGACTGGGCCGAGGTCTACCCCGAGGAGTTCGTCGACACGAACCTGCACGGGAGCTGGAACGTGCTGCGAGCGGCGGAGCGGGCCGACGTCGAAACGGTCGTCGTCGACTCGACCGACAAGGCGGCTCTCGCCGCGAGCTTCTACGGCCGGACCAAGCGCTTCATGGAGCAGCTGACGGCGTTCGCGGCGCGCCGGGCCGGAGGGCCGCGGATCGCCGTGCGCTTCGTGAACGTCCTCGGCAGTGCCGGTAGCGCCTCGGAGCTCTTCCTCCGGCAGGCCCGCGGCGGCATCCCGCTCACGGTCACGGACACCGGCATGGTGCGCTACTGGATCACGATGGCGCACGCGGCGACGCTGGCCGCACAGGGAGTTCTCCTGGCCTCCGACGGCGTCAGCCTGGCCACGCCGGCCGCGCCCACCACCCTGACCGTGGGAGAGCTGGCCGAGCGGATCTGGCGCCAGGCGGGTCGCGAAGGCGCGCCCGATCTCGAGACGGTCGGGATCAGGCCCGGCGAGACGCTCAGCGAGGTCCTGACGGGATCGGGGGAGGAACTCGGCGTCGAGCAACACCAGGGCATCGCGCCGATCCTCGGGGAGATCCCGTCGGCGGGGCCGGCCTGGGTGCTGGAGCGGCTGTCCGAGCGCGGGAGCCGAGAGGAGTCGCGCGCGATCTGGCTCGACGCGATGCGGCGACCCGGGCTTCTGGCCCGGACGGCAGCGCGACCCTAGAGCGATCGCGATGATCGAGGTGACGACCCTGAAAGACGGCGGCCAGACGGCCGCTGAGATCGCGCACCGCGTCGTCGAGTTCGTCGGAGCTGCCGAGCGCTCGCTCGACCTGGCCCTCTACGACGTCGATCTGCTCGACGCGGAGGCCAAGCTCGTGGCGGACGCGCTCGTGGCCGCCCACGAGCGTGGGGTCGCGGTTCGGATCGCGTACAACCTGGACTTCGAGGCGCCGATTCCGGTCCCGCCTCCGCCCGAGGGCGTACCCGATCTGATCGAGCAGCTCCCGGTCGAGACGAAGGGGATCGCAGGAGAGCCGGACCTCATGCACCACAAGTACGTCGTCAGGGACGACGAGAGTATCTGGACCGGCTCGATGAACTGGACCGGCGACTCCTGGACTCGCCAGGAGAACGTCGTCGCGGTCGTCCACCACGAGTACGTCGCCGCGAACTACACGCGTGACTTCGAGGAGCTCTGGCAGACGGGGAACGTCGCGGCGAGCGGGGACATCGATCCGAACCCGATCCGCGTGGACGGCCACAAGGTCCGAACCTGGTTCTGCCCCGGCCGGGGCGAGACGCTCGCCCACCGGATCGCGAACCGGATCGCCCGGGCGCGACGCCGGGTCCGGATCGGGTCGCCGGTCCTCACGTCCGCCCCGATCCTCGGCAGCCTGGCTGAAGCGGTCGCCGACCGGAAGATCGACGTGGCCGGCGTCGTCGACGGCACTCAGATGAAGGGCGTCTACTACCAGTGGCGACTGAACGGCAACGCCGCCTGGAAGATGCCGCTCCTCGAGGGCATTTTCCGAAACGCCCCGTTCTCCGGCAAGCGCTCGACGCCGTACGGACGTGGCGACAACGTGCACGACTACATGCACGCCAAGGTCACGATCGCCGACGACACCGTGTTCGCCGGGAGCTACAACCTCTCGCATTCGGGCGAGCAGAATGCCGAGAACGTCCTCGAGATCCACGATGCCGACCTGGCAGACCGGCTCGCCGCGTTCGTGGACGAAGTACGGGCGCTCTACCCGCCCGCGCCGCTTCCCAGCGAGAGCGAGGAGGCGGACGAGCGAAGAGCTGCCGCGCGGGGCTAGAGACCGGAGAAGGGGACCGAGCGAAGCGGGCTATGCTCCCCGCCGTGGACGCCGTCGTTCTGGGCCGAGGAGAAGGAGAAGCGCATTCCATCGGCAGCTCGCTCGTCACGATCAAGGCGACCGGCGACGAGACTGCGGAGACGTTATTCCTGGGAGAGTCCGAGATCGCGCCCGGCTTCCCGGTCCACCGCCCCATTACCACGAGCAACTCCACGACATGTTCTACGTCCTGGAAGGAAGCCTGACCTTCCACCTCGGCGACCGAACGGTCGAGGCGGCTCCGGGCACGTTCGTCTGCGTTCCGCCAGGGGTACGGCACACGTTCTCGAACTCGAGCGACCAGCTGGTGCGGTTCCTGAACTTCAGCACGCCCTCCGGGTGGGAGGAAACATGCGCGACCTCGGGACCGCGTTCGGCTCTGGCGAGCCGCCGACACCGGAGGCGATCGGGCGGGTCGGCGCGCGCTACGACATCAAGCTCGGCGACTCGCCGTAGTGCCCTGTTCGCTCTGAGAACTCACTTGGTTCCGAAGAGCCGGTCGCCCGCGTCGCCGAGGCCCGGCAGGATGTAGCCCCGCTCGTCCAGGCCCCGGTCGATCCCCGCGACCACGACCGCCACGTCCGGGTACTCGCGATGAAGGCGCTCGATCCCCTCCGGGGCCGCGATCAGGGCGATCAGCCGCACCGAGTGGGCTCCGGCAGCCTTCACGGTCGCAACGGCGGCGGCGGTCGAGTTGCCCGTCGCGAGCATGGGATCGAGCAGGATCACGTCCCGCTCGGCGATGTCGTTCGGGAGCTTCACGTAGTACTCGACCGGCTCGAGTGTCTCCTCGTTCCGGTAGAGACCGATGAACCCGACCCGGGCGGCGGGGATCAGCGACAGCACGCCGTCGAGCATGCCGATGCCGGCCCGGAGGATCGGGCAGATCGCGACCTTCTTGCCGGAGATCCGCTGTACCGTCGTCCGCTGGAGGGGCGTCGAGATCTCCGCCTCCTCGGTGGCGAGGCCCTTCGTCGCCTCATAGGTGAGCAGGAGCGTCAGCTCGTTCACGAGCTGACGGAAGAGCTGGGTCGGCGTCTCGACGTCCCGCAGCATCCCCAGCTTGTGCTGGACGAGCGGGTGAGTGACTTCGATGACCCGCTCGGTCGCGGCCGTCGCGCTCACCGGTACGCCGTGAAGCCGCGAAAATCAGGGTAGAGCGGACGGCGCTCGCAGAGGGCGTCGCTCCGTTCGTTCAACCCGGCGAGGTCCGGGCCCTCCGAGAGGGCATCGGTGATGATGCTCCCGACCTCGGTTGCATCTTCCTCGTCGAAGCCGCGCATCGTGATCGCCGGCGTCCCGAGGCGAAGGCCGGAAGCCACGGTCGGAGGCCGCTCGTCGAAGGGCACTGTGTTCCGGTTGGCGGTGATCTTGACCTCGTGCAGGCGCTCCTCGGCGTCCCGGCCCGTCCAAGAGCTTCGGCGCAGGTCGACCTGCATCAGGTGCGTGTCCGTGCCGCCCGTCAGGAGCTCCAGCCCTCCGTCCAGAAGCGAGTCGGCGAGGGCGTCCGCGTTGGCCCGCACCTGCGCCTGGTAGGAGCGGAACGCCTCCGAGCCGGCGACCTTGAAGCAGGTCGCCTTCGCGGCGATCGCGTGACAGAGCGGCCCACCCTGCATGCCCGGGAACACGGCCTTGTCGAGCGCCTGGGCGTGCTCCTCCTTGCAGAGGACGAAGCCGCCACGAGGCCCGGCCAGGGTCTTGTGCGTGGTCGAGGTGACGAAGTCGCAATGGGGCGTCGGATTCGGATGGAGGCCCGCAGCCACGAGGCCGGCGAAGTGGGCCATGTCGCAGAGGAGCAGCGCACCCACCTCGTCCGAGATCTCCCGGAACCGGTCGGCCTCGATCTTCCGGGGGTAGGCAGAGCCGCCGCAGACGATCAGCTTCGGCTTGCACTCGTTCGCGATCCGCCTGACCTCTTCGAAGTCGACGAGATTCGTCTCGCGATCGACGCCGTAGCCGGCGATGGTGTAAAGACGACCGGAGAAGTTCACCTTGAGCCCGTGCGTCAGGTGGCCTCCGTGGTCGAGCCGAAGGGCGAGGATGGTGTCCCCGGGCTCGAGGCAGCTGAAGTAGACCGCCATGTTCGTCTGCGCCCCGGCGTGAGGCTGCACGTTCGCATGCTCGGCGCCGAAGAGCGACGTGGCCCGGTCGATCGCGAGCTGCTCGATCTCGTCGATCACCTCACACCCGCCGTAATAGCGCTTGCCCGGGTACCCCTCGGCGTACTTGTTGGTGGGCACGCTGCCGACGGCCTCGAACACGCTCGGCCAGGTGAAGTTCTCCGCCGCGATCAGCTCGCTCTGCGCACGCTGGCGCTCGAGCTCGCGGCCGAGCAGGGCGGCGATCTCCCCGTCGATCTCTACAAGGCCTGCCTGGCGGAGCTGCTCGAACGTCTCCTGGACGACGGCCACGCAGGCAGCTTACTCAGGTGTGGCCGTAACCCGAAAGGGGTACACAGCGTTTCCGGGACATGGAGCACGTGGACCTGATTTTTCTCGCCGTCGTCGGCGCCGTGGTCGTCGCCCCGCTTGCCCGCGAGTACGCGGACCTGCGGCAGTCATGGGGCTTCGGGCGGCTGGCAGCGGCGTCGACCACGCTCCTCGTCCTCCCGTCGCTCGGGGTCGGCCTCGCACTCTCAGTTCCGCTCGCCCACCGGCCCACCCTGCAGTGGACGGCCGCCGTCGTTGTGGCCCTGGTCGTCTACTCGCTCGCGGCCGCAGGCGTCCGGGCGACAGCCGAGCGACCGGCGGCCTCAGAGCTCGGCCGCCGCTAGGCCGCCGTCAGTCTCTCGAGCGCCTCGGCTGCGGAAGCAGCGCCCTCACGAAGGACGGTCGGCTCCGGGCCGGTGAGGTCGAGCACCGTCGAGGGAGTCCCCGGCAGCTCACCCGCGTCGACCACGACTGCTCGCGAGCGAATCTCCTCCGGAATGTCCTCGATCCTGGCCGGGTCGGGCTCCCCGTGGCGGTTGGCGCTGGTCGCCGCGACCGTACCCACGCGATCGAGCACGGCGCGTGCCGGGGCAGGCAGGTCCGGAACACGGATGCCGATCGCCTCAGGATTCCTCCCGCAGAGCCAGCCGAACCGGCGCGCAGGATTCGGGAGCACGAGCGTGTAGGGCCCGGGGAGCAGTGCCCCGGCGCGGACCGCCGAGCGGCCCCGGAGCTCGGGCACCGCATCGAGGATCACCTCGAGGTCGGCCGCGAGCAGCGCCGTCGGCTGGGCCTCGGATCGCCCCTTGAGCCGCGCCAGCCGCCGCGCCGAAGCCTCGCGGTACGCATCGACGCAGACTCCGTAGACCGTGTCGGTGGGAAGAACGGCGATCCGGCCGGCCAGGATGGCGGCGACCGCTTCCTCCACGAGGCTCACGGCCCTCTACCCTCTACGACGCGTTCGACCCCCGCAAGGTCGGGGCTGACCGTGGCGCGGTCGTAGCCCAGCTCGCGAAGCTCTGCGACGAGAGCTAGCGCCTGGCCGTCCCCGCACTCGAGGACGATCCAGCCCCCGGGCCGGAGCACGCCCAGAGCCTCAGCCGCGATCCGGTTCGCAACCTCGAAGCCCTCGACGGCCACGGACGGCTCGAAGTCCCGCACCTCCGGCTCGAGCCCCGATCGCTCGCTCGGGGAGACATAGGGCGGGTTCGACACGACGAGGTCGAAGGAGCTACCGACCCCGGCGAGGAGATCGCTTTCTGCGAGCTCGACTCGCCGCTCCAAGCCGCAGCGCCGAACGTTGTCCCTCGCCACCGCGAGCGCCTTTGCGGAGGAATCGACCCCGAGCACCTGTGCACCCGGGTGCTCGTCGGCGATCGAGAGCGCGATCGCGCCGGAGCCGGTGCCCACGTCCAGGACCGTCGGCGCCTCGAGGCCACGGATGAGCTCCAGGCAGCGCTCGACGACGACCTCCGTCTCGGGGCGGGGGACGAGCACACTCCGATCAACGCGCAGGCTGAGGCGGCGAAACCCCCACTCGCCGAGGACGTACGCGAGCGGTTCCCGCTCGGCCCGGCGGGCGACGAGAGCGGCCAGTCGCTCGGCCTCCGTGGAGGAGACGACCCGCCCGTTCGCATAGATGCCGGTTCGGGAGAGCCCGAGGACGTGCGCGACCAGAAGCTCCGCGTCGACCCGGGGTGAGGGCACGCCGTTCCCGGCCAGCGTCGCCTCAGCCTGCCGGACCGCGTCCAGGGGGCTCATATCGCGGCTGCCTCGAGGGCGCGGCGCCGGTCTTCGGCTACAAGCGCCTCCGTGAAGTCCTCGAGGTCGCCGCCGAGCACCTTCTCGAGGTTCACGGTCACCTTGACGCGGTGATCGGTGACGCGGCTGTCCGGATAGTTGTACGTCCGGATCTTCTCGGAGCGCTCCCCGCTCCCGATCTGCGATCGGCGGGTGGCATCCAACTCCTCCTGCTGGCGCCGGAGCTCGGCTTCGAGGAGGCGCGCCCGCAGCACCCGCATCGCCTTCGTCTTGTTCTGGAGCTGCGACTTCTCGTCCTGCATCGCAACGACGATCCCCGTCGGGACATGGGTGATGCGCACGGCGGAGTCGGTGGTGTTCACGCTCTGGCCCCCGGGGCCCGTCGAGCGGTAGACGTCGATCTTCAGGTCGTTCTGGTCGATCGCGACGTCCACCTCCTCGGCCTCCGGCATGACCGCA
>JBPCPR010000087.1:0-3330 GCA_050998925.1 Gaiellaceae bacterium | reverse complement strand
CAAGCGCGACGAGCACAAGCGCTTCACGAGCTCGGTCACCGAGTGGGAGATCCGCGAGTACCTGAACACGTTGTAGATGAGCTAGGCGGGTGGGCATGGCTTTGAAGGAGTTCGATCCGGCCACGATTGACCTGTCCAGCCCGGATACTTTCGCGGAGCGCATCCCCTTCGAGTACTTCGACTACCTGCGTGCGCACGAGCCCGTCTACTGGCATCCCGAGGAGCCGCCGAACCACGGCTTCTGGGTCGTCACGAAGCACGAGGACCTCGTGCAGATCCACCGGGACTTCCGCACGTTCTCCTCGGAGCTCGGGCACGTTGCGGTCGAGGAGCTCCAGCCCGACGAGCTCGCAGCGCGCCAGTCGATGCTCGAGACCGACCCGCCGAAGCACACGCGCCTGCGCCGGATCGTGAGCCAGTTCTTCACGCCGCGGGCGGTAGCGGAGTACGAGGGCTTCGCCAGGCAGCTCGCGCGGGAGCTGCTCGACGAGGCGGTTCCGAAGCGGACGTTCGACTTCGTGGAGGAGATCGCGGCGCCGTTCCCGATCAACGTCCTCGTCCGCATCATGGGCGCGCCGCCCGCCGACGCTCCACGCCTGGTCGAGCTCGGCGACCGGATGATCGCCAACACGGACCCTGACTACGCCGATGTCGTCGTCGGCCGCGAGGACACGAGCGAGTACCGGCTGCTGACGTTCCGAAGCCCGGCGGCGGTCGAGCTCGCCGAGTACGGCCGAGATCTCGCTGCGAAGCGCCGGGCGGATCCGCAGGACGACCTCGTCTCGAAGCTCGTGCACGCGGAGGTGGACGGCGAGCGTCTGACCGAGCGCGAGTTCGCCAACTTCTTCGCGCTCCTGGTGATCGCCGGCAACGAGACCACGCGCCAGGCTCTCTCCCGCGGGATGCTCGCGCTCGCCGAGGAGCCCGAGGCGATGGCAGAGCTCGCCGCCGACCCTTCGCTCATCCCGGTCGCGCTCGAGGAGATCCTCCGTTTCGCCACCCCCGTCCTCTACTTCCGCCGCACGGCCACCGTCGACACTGAGCTGCGGGGCATCCGGATTCGCGCCGGGGACAAGGTGACCTTCTGGTACGTGTCGGCCAACTTCGACGAGGACGTCTTCCCGGATCCGTACGCCTTCGACATCCGGCGGCAGCCCAACGAGCACGTCACGTTCGGGAAGGCCGGACCGCATCACTGTCTGGGTGCCTACCTCGCCAGGCTGGAGATGCGGGTGCTCCTCGAGGAGCTGCTCCCGCGCGTCGGCGCCGTCGAGGTCACCGGCCCCGCGCCCCGCGTCCGCTCGAACTTCATCAACGGCATCAAGAGGATGCCTGTTCGCATGGAGTCCGCCGGCTAGGTGGCCGAGCCACCACCGAGCTTCGAGCGCGACATCGGGCCGCTCTTCCGGGCGGAGGACGTCGACGCGATGCTCTTCGCCTTCGACCTGCGCTCCTACGACGACGTCCGCGAGAATGCCGAGGAGATCTGCGAGCGGCTGGAGGACGGATCGATGCCGTGCGACGAGATCTGGCCGCAGGCACAGATCGAGAGGTTCCGGGCCTGGATCGCCGGCGCCACGCAGCCCTAGCGGCTCTCGCCACGGCCATGGCGCTGGGCGGCTTCGGCTGCGCGTTCAGCGGTGGTTCAGCGGCCGACGGGCCACCGCAAACAACTGCGGCCCCCGCCCCGTCCGTTGTCCCGCGCCTTCCGAGGGCTCCGCGGATCCAGGTGCCTGCCGGCTTCCGGGCGGAGGTCTATGCGCGCGGCCTCGAGGCGCCGACCGCGCTGGCCTTCGGGCCCGACGGGCGCCTGTACGTGGCACAGGAGAACGGCGAGGTTGTCTCGGTCGGCCGCGGCGCGCGAAGAGCCCGGCTTCTGGCCGGAGGCTTTCCGACGCCGCTCGGGCTCACCTGGCGCCACCGCACGCTCTACGTCTCGGCGCAAGGCCGCGTCGAGCGGCTCCGCGTCGCGGGCGGGCGGGTGACAAGCAGGCGGGCGATCCTGACCGGCCTTCCGTTCGGACGGCACCAGCAGGACACGATCGTCTTCGGGCCGAACGGGCGGCTCTATCTCGGGAGCGGGTCGACCTGCGACGCGTGTGTCGAGCAGGATCTACGAAGCGCAGCGGTGCTCTCTTTCCGACCCGATGGCTCGGATCTCCGCATCGTCTCGACCGGGCTTCGAAATCCCTTCGGGCTCGCGTTCCAGCCGGGAACCGGCCGGCTCTACGTCTCGGTCAACAACCGTGACGACCTCCCGAACCCGAGCGCCCCCGAGCCCGCCGAGACGGTGGTCGTGGCCGCTCAAGGCCGAGACTTCGGGTGGCCCGATTGTTGGCCGAGCTTTCGCCTGAAGCGGCTCGTGGGCCCGTGCGAGGGAGTGACGCGACCGGCTGCGTACCTGGAGCCGCACTCGTCTGCGGACGGGTTGGCCTTCTATGCAGGGCCGAGCTTCCCGGCCCGGTTCCGCGGAAACCTGTTCGTCACCCTCTGGGGACGGTCCGCCGCCGAGGATCACGGACGCCGAGTTGTGCGCCTCGTCCTCGGACGGGATGGGAGAGCGAGGAGCGCGAACACGTTCGCGAGCGGCTTCGATCACCCGCTTGCCCTGGCCGTCGACGGGCTGGGGGGCCTGCTCGTGGCCGACTGGGGCCGTGGGGTCGTCTACCGGATCCAGGCGAAGGGCAAGCCTTGATCGGCATGGCTCGCAGGCGAGCGCAGAGAACGCTCGTCGAGACCCTGGAGGTGTTCGACCGGCTCGGCTGCCGGACCGAGGAGCGCCAGGGGCTCGTGGCAACCTTCGTCTCGCGAGACGAGCGCAGGATCCGGGCGCGCATGGCGGGGCAGGGTCGGATCTTCGGCGGCACCTACGCCCTCGAGCTCTCGACCGCCGAGCCGGTGCTTCCCGTTACCGACGGCCTCCGTACCCGCGCCCGGGGGGTGGTGCGCCACGGCGGCGTCAGCTTCCGTGCTCGTTCGCGGGACGAGGCCGGAAAGCGCCTCGCGGCGGCGCTGGACGCCGACGAGCCACTCCAGAGAGCCCTGGCGCGGGTGCACTTCGACCGGGTGCGGGTCGACCCGGACGGGACTGCGGTGATCCGCCACATGGGGGGCTCCGTCGTCTGGATGCTCTTCCCTCCGCTCGTGCGACCGATTCCGCTCGTCGAGGAACAGGCCAGGGAGACGCTTGGAGCTCGAGAGGCCGTCGCGACTGCCGCTGATCAACCGTCGACGAGTGGCTCGGCCAGGCCCGGCTGGTCGACGCTCGGCTGCCATAGCGACCTTCGACCTGACGGTCGACAACGTCGCCCCGACGCTCGCCTGTACGGC
>JBPCPR010000084.1:0-3002 GCA_050998925.1 Gaiellaceae bacterium | reverse complement strand
ACCGACTTCATGATCGGCGGGCCCGAGGTCGAGGTGGACGGGGTGGAGGCAAGCGGCGCGGCCGTCCCGATCATCCGAAACGACGAATGGCAACTCGCTTGAACGGGGTCAGACGTTGAAGCGGATGTTGACGACGTCCCCGTCCTGAACCTCGTACGTCTTCCCTTCTAGCCGCTGCACCCCGCGCCTCGCCGCCTCGGCGTGTGAGCCGCACTCGACGAGGTCGCTCCAGGCGATCACCTCGCAGCGGATGAACCCGCGAGCGATGTCCGAGTGGATCGTCTCCGCCGCCTCGAGTGCCGACTGCCCGCGCCTGAGCGTCCAGGCGCGCGTCTCCTTGTCGCCCGCCGTGAAGAAGCTCAGGAGCCCGAGAGCCTCGAAGAGCCTGCGCACCACCTCGGCGAGGGCGGAGGGGCCTTCGCGGTAGGCGGCCGCCTCGGTCTCGGGGAGCTCGACCAGCTCCGCCTCGAGCTTCGCGTCGATCCCGCCCGGCCCGTTCTCGACCGCGAGCAGCGGTTTCGTCGTCAGCGGCTCGAGCTCCGGCGGAAGCTCACCCGGCCAGGCGTCCAGCCGCTTTCCCGCATCGAGGTGAGCCAGTATCCCCTCCAGGGTCGCTACCTCCTGGCGAAGTGAGGCATCGCCCCCCTTCGCCTGCTTGGCGACGCGGTCGAGCCGCCGCTCGGCGTGCTCGCGATCGGCCACGAGCAGCTCCAGCTCGATCGTCTCGAGCTCCGCTCCCGGAACCGCATCCTGTCCCCAACCGTTCAGGACGGCGAGCAGCGCATCGACCTGGCGGAGGTTCCCGAGCAGGGCTCGCCCGGTTCCCGGGACATCCACCACCCGCACCGCCGCGGGAGTCACCTTGCGGGCCTTGACGACGGCGGCCACCTGCTCGAGCCGCACGTCGGCGATCGGCGCCATGCCGACGTTCGCCTTGTCGGAGACGGTCGCGTAGGCAGTGATCTCGGCGCCTGCCTGCGTCAGGGCGTTGAAGAGCGTCGTCTTCCCACTGTTCGCCAGACCGACGATTCCGACCTCGAGGCCCATGGCCCGAGGACGTTAGCGGCCCCTACGCGACCGCAGCGAGCTGGCGCGCGAGCGAGGCGAACGCACGGTGCTGGAGGGACTTGATCGCGCCCTCACTCTTCCCTAGGAGACACGCGACCTCGCCGTTCGAGAAGTCGAGCCCATACTTGAGAGCGAGAACCTGCCGCTGGTCATCGGACAGGGGCTCGATCAGGGCCCGCATCCCGAACCGCCCGAACGACGTCATCGCCTCATCCTCGGCCGAACGGCCGGTGCCCTCCTCCGGATCCGGCAGCTCGCGGGCGGCGGCGCGAAAGTGGTCGATCGCGAGGTTCATGGCGATCCGGAAGAGCCAGGCCGAGAAGGGCACGCCGCGTGGCTCGAAGCAGTCGATCCGCTCGAGCATTCTCGTGAACGTCTGATTGGTCAAGTCCTCGGCGTCCTGGGCGTTCGCAACCAGCGACCGCACGAAGCGGTACACACGGTCCGCGTAGAGGACGTAGAGCACCTCGAGCGCAGCCGAATCGCCTCCCTTTCCTCGCTCCACCAGGTCCCGGACATCGTGCTCGGATCCAGCTTCGCCGACCGAAATCCCCACCGTTATCTCCCCCGTCCGTCTCCCCCAAAAGGGGTACGACCCCTTCGAATCGCACCTAAGCAGAGAATCCGGAAAAGGCAACCCGGCGTCCGGGAGCCTCCTAGCGGGTGCCGCCGAAGCCGATCGTGGTCTCGCGGGCGAAGCGCTTCACGTAGACGATGCGCGCGAGCGGGAGCACGTAGCTGCCGTCCTCGGTCTCGAGCTCGAAGGCTCCGGAGGTGTCGGCTCCGAGCGCCTTCGCGAGCGCCTCGGCCGCTGCCGGCGCCACGAGCGCGCCGACGATCTGGCCACCCTCGAACGCGAGCTCGAGCCTGACCCTATCGGGCATGGCCGACCATCTCCGCGAGCACGCCGTGCGCCGAGTCGGGGTGGACGAAGGCGACCTCGTGCCCGCCCAGCCCGGGCCGAGGCTCCGGGTCGATCACGTCGGCGCCCTGCTCGGCGAGCTCGCCCATGGCAGCCCGGATGTCGTCCACTTCGAAGGCGACGTGGTGCATCCCCGGCCCGCGCTTGGCGAGGAACCGTCCGACCGGGGTGTCGGCGGCGAGCGGCGAAACGAGCTCGACCCTGCCCTCGCCCAGCCGGAGGTAGACCGCGTCGACCCCCTGCGACTCCATCCGCCCGCGGACCTCGACCTCGGCCCCGTACAGGCGCGTATAGGTCTCGACAGCCTCGTCGAGGTTCTCGACGGCCATCGCAACATGGTGGAGCCGGCGTACGTCCACGGGGCGGGATCGTACCGGCTGCGATAGCGGCAGCCTTCTGAACCGCCGGACTTGTCCAGCACTCCTCATCGAGAGCGTTGCTCAACCGTGACGCTGCCGTCCTGCCGCAAACACTGACCTTGGCCGCCATCCACGTGGTGGTCGGGCTCATCTGACTTTCCGCCTACGCTCGTCTCGTGCACCGCACGCGCGGACTGCTCACCGCCCCCCGCGTCAAGGCCTGGCTCGAGCGGACCACCGGCGTGGTGCTCATCGCGTTCGGGCTGCGAGTCGCCGTCGAACGGCGCCGAGACACCGGTAAGGGTCTCTTCTAGTCGGAGAGACCGACGACGCGCGGCATGCCGACGTGGTCGCTCGAGTGCGAGTCCGGCTCGACGCCTTCGAGAAGCGCCTCGAGCTCCTCGCGATCGATCGTCTCCTTCTCGAGGAGCGCGTTCGCGATCCGGTCGAGGGCCGGACGGTGCTTGCCGACGAGCCGGAGGGTGTCCTGGAAGGCCCGGTCGGTGAGGCGCGCCTGCTCGGCGTCGCGGAGCTGCTTCGTCTGCTCGGAAAGCGCGTAGTTGTCGGCGCGAAGCGTGCGCGAGGAGACCTCCTCGCCCATGCCGTACTCGAAGATCATCGCCCGGGCGATCACCGTGACCCGCTCGAGGTCG
>JBPCPR010000060.1:0-2625 GCA_050998925.1 Gaiellaceae bacterium | reverse complement strand
GTCCGGAGCCGCACCCTGAGCAGGGTGCTGCTCAGGGGGTGCGGACGTCGCTGCGCTGGGGAGGCTGGTCATTTTTCTTCACCCGAGAGTTCCCGGAGAAAATGCGAAAGCATTTTTTCCGGCTAATCGATCTTTGCCATCACGTGCTTGAGCTGGGTGTACTCCTCGACCGCGTAGATCGACATGTCCTTGCCGTAGCCGGACTGCTTGTAGCCGCCGTGCGGCATCTCGGTCGCCATCGGGATGTGGTCGTTGATCCAGACCGTCCCGAACTCGAGCTTCCGTGCCGCGTTCAGCGCCCGGCCGATGTCGCGCGTCCAGAGCGAGGCCGCGAGCCCGTAGTTGACGTCGTTCGCCCAGGCGATCGCCTGGTCGTCGTCGGCGAAGCGCTGGACGGTCACGACCGGCCCGAAGACCTCGCGCTGCACGATCTCGTCCGTCTGGTCGCCGTCGACGATCACGGTCGGCTTCACGAAGAAGCCGCGATCGCCGTTCGAGTCGCCGCCGGTCAAGACCTTGGCCTTCGTCGAGCTGGCCCGCTCGAGGAACCCGAACACGCGCTCCTGCTGCGCCTTCGAGATCACCGGCCCCATCTCGATGTCGTCGCCCTCCGCGGGATCGCCCACGTGGAGCGACTCGACGGCCGGCACGAGCTCCTCCAGGAGCTTGTCGTAGATCTTCGGGCCCGCGACGATGCGAGAGGCTGCGGTGCAGTCCTGGCCCGAGTTCCAGTAGCCGCCGATCTTGATCCCCTCGGCCACCGCGGCCGGGTCGGCGTCGTCGAAGACGATCACCGGGGCCTTGCCGCCCAGCTCGAGGTGCACGCGCTTCAGCGTGTCGGCCGCGGCCCGGGCGACCTCCTTGCCGGTGCCGACGTCCCCGGTCAGGGAGACCATGCGGACGTCCTCATGGCGAACCAGGCCGGCTCCGACCGGCTCTCCGTCTCCCGTGATGACGTTGAAGACGCCTGCCGGGAAGATCTCCCGCGCGTAGTCGGCGAGCATCAGCGCCGTGATCGGCGTCTGCTCGGAGGGCTTGAGGACGGTGGCGTTCCCCGCTGCGAGCGCAGGGCCGATCTTCCAGATGCCCATCATGAGCGGGTAGTTCCACGGCGCGATCTGGCCGACGACGCCGACCGGCTCGCGGCGGAGCATCGACGTGTAGCCCGCGAGGTACTCGCCGGTGGCCCGGCCCTCGAGACAACGGGCGGCGCCCGCAAAGAAGCGCAGGTTGTCCACGCAGACCGGCATCTCGTCCCGCGCGGCGGCAAGCGGCTTACCGACGTTCTGCGACTCCGCCTGGGCGAGCTCCTCCGCGTGCTCCTCGACCGCGTCGGCGAGCTGCAAGAGCATGCCCTGGCGATCAGCGGGGGTCGAGTCGCGCCATTCCACCATCGCGTTCTTCGCGGCCTCAACCGCGCGATCGACGTCCGCCTGCGTGCCGCGAGGCACTTCGGCGATCACGTCGCCCGTCGCCGGGTTCACCACTTCCATGGTTTCGTCTTCGACGCCCCCGACGGCCTCGCCGCCGACGAAGTTCTCGTATCGCGCAACACTAACGCTCATGCCCCTCCCTCCGTTTCTACACTGAGGCCAGACTAGCCCGTTCGACACACGGCAACAAGCCTGAACACACGGCCGATGGCCCGAACTCTAGTTGGACGCCGTGTCGAAGTTCAGCGGGTCCCTAGCTGCATCCCGAGCAAACGTGGAAGGCCGGCGACTGCGCGGGCCGGGAGCGGGCCCCGTCGGCCCTCTTCCTCGGCCTCCTCGCAGGCGAGGATGGCCGCGCGGACGGCGGCCCCGCCGAGCCGCCGGAAGGGCTCCGGTGGCAGCGGACGCAAACTCCGATTGACCAGCGGGAGGCCCGTCCACTCGTCCTCAAGACCGCTGGCGAGGGACGCCAGGACCTGGCCGCCGATCCAGCTCGGCCCGGCTCCGTGGCCCGAGTAGCCGGCGCCGTAGTGGATGTGCGTGCCGGGCACCGTCCCGAAGAACGGCACATGGTCGGCCGAGACGTCGATGGCACCGCCCCACGAGCGCTCGAGAGCGACGTCGGCGAAAGCCGGCAGGAGGCGCCGCAGGCCCCGGGCGGCGCGACCGGCTGTCGGAACGTCACGGGAGAAGCGAGCGTCGATCCGGCCCCCGCGTCCGATCGGGCCGGAGCCGCTGCCCATGAGGACCCGTCCGTCGTTCGTCGTCCGAAAGTAGTGGAGGAACATGCGACCGTCGCAGATCGCCTCGCCGCCGGTCCAGCCGAGCTCCTGCAGGAGCTCGGGCACCGGCTCGGTCAGGACGACGTAGCTCCCGAAGTTCGTAAGTCGCCCGGCCACGGGGCGCCAACCCGTCAGCGCGGCGTTCGTGGCAAGGACGACCTGCGCCGCACGCACGCGACCCCCGGTCGTCTCGAGGACGTTCGGGGAGCCCGCGGTCAGCTGGAGAACGCAGGTCCGCTCGTAGAGAGGCACCCCCTCGTCCAGGACAGCCCGCCGGAGGATCCGGGCGAGCCTCGCCGGCTGCACCGTAGCGGTGTCGCGGACGAGGACGCCGTGGCGGAATCGAGGCGACCGGCAGCGCCCCTGCACGTCCGCGGGGCCGAGTGGCTGGACGAGATCCTCCTCAATCC
>JBPCPR010000022.1:0-7105 GCA_050998925.1 Gaiellaceae bacterium | reverse complement strand
CTGGCGGGCTTCGTACACCATCTCCTCGTCGAGCTCGCCCACACGTCCGCCGCCCTGGACGAGGTACACGCCGAAGAGCCCGCGGTCGGGGATCGTGCCGGCATTGGTGACTGCCAGGCGCCGCGCTCCCTCGCGCGCGCGGACAAGACCGGCCACCCGGTCCCAGACGATCCTCGGGCGGAGCTCCGAGAACTCCTCGGAGGGATAGCGGCCGGCCAGCATTTCGAGGACGTTCTCGAGCTGCTGGCGGGACAGGTCGCGGAACGGATACGCGGCGCAGACGAGGTCGTGCAGCTCGTCAACGGGTATCTCTTCGCGGGCGGTGATGGCGACGATCTGCTGCGCCAGCACGTCCAACGGGTTCCGGACGATGCGCGTCTCCTCGATCGCGCCCTCGGTCATGCGGCGCGCGACGACCGCGGACTCGAGGAGATCGGCGCGGAACTTCGGGAAGATGTGCCCCTTCGACGGCTCCCCCAGGCGATGACCGGCCCGGCCGACGCGCTGGAGGCCCGTGGCCACGGACTTCGGCGACTCGACCTGGACGACGAGATCGACCGCCCCCATGTCGATCCCGAGCTCGAGCGAGGAGGTTGCCACCAGCGCCGGGATCTCCCCTCGTTTCAGAAGCTCCTCGACTTCGACTCGCTGCTCACGGGCCAGCGAGCCGTGGTGCGCCCGGGCGATCTCGCGCTCGGCGAGCTCGTTGAGCCGCAGGGCCAGTCTCTCCGCAAGGCGGCGGTTGTTCACGAACACGATCGTCGACCGGTGCGCCTCCACCAGCTCGAGGAGCACCGGGTAGATCGACGGCCAGATCGAGTCGCCCTCCCCGGGCTCTCGCATGTCTTCTACCGGCACGACGACACGCAGGTCTAGCCCCTTCCGCGTACCCGCGTCCACGAGCTCGATCGCGCGGCCTCCGGAGACGAAGCGGCCGATCTCGTCCAGTGGGCGCTGCGTCGCCGAGAGAGCGATCCGCTGCGCGGGCTCAGCGACGAGGCGCGCGATTCGCTCCAGGCTCAACGCCAGGTGGGCTCCGCGTTTCGTGCCGGCGACAGCGTGCACCTCGTCGAGGATCAGGAACCTGACCGCGCGGAGTATTTCGTGCGCCTGGGAGGTCAGCAGGAGAAAGAGCGACTCCGGGATTGTGATGAGGATGTCTGGAGGCTTTCGCTGCATTGCCGCTCGCTCCCTGGGCGGAGTGTCGCCGGTGCGAACGGCGACCGCGAGCTGGGAGCCGATTCCCGCCAGGGGACCCCGGAGGTTTCGCTCGACGTCGTAGTTGAGCGCCTTCAGCGGGCTCACGTAGAGCACCTGCACACCTTCACCGGGACGCGCCCGATCGAGCGCCCACAGGAACGCGGCGAGCGTCTTCCCAGAGCCCGTCGGCGCCTGAATGAGCGTGTGCGCCCCGGAGGCGATCGCGGGCCAGCCGCGAGCCTGCGCCGGAGTCGGCGCCTCGAAGGTCTGCTCGAACCAGGTGCGAACCGCGGGCGAGAACTGCGCGAGGGACGTCACAGAGCCAGAGTACCCCTGTGTAGGGGGCCTGCGAAAGCACGTCGAGCGGGCTCCTCCTGGCCTGGTCATAAGAGTTACTCGCGCGCGCGCGATAGGTGTACCCAACCTCCTCCCCGGTCTCGAGCGTATTCAGGGAAGGCGCGCACGTGACGTACGAAACGGCCGCATCCGTGCCGGAATCGCGACGCTTCGGACCGCCGTAGAATTCAGGCATGGCAACGACTCGACCCGAGCGCCTGCACTTCACGGAGAACGACGAGGCGGACGAGCTCCTCGCCCGTGAGCCTCTGGCACTCCTGATCGGTTTCGTCCTCGACCAGCAGGTGCCGGTGCAGAAGGCTTTCTCCTCGCCGCTCGTCCTTCGATCGCGCTTGGGCGCGCTCGACGCGGCCGCGATCGCACAGATGGATCCGGCTGAGCTGGAGCGCATCTTTCGCGAGCGGCCGGCCCTGCACCGGTTTCCCGGCTCGATGGCGGCGCGCACCCGAGAGCTCTGCGCGATGCTCGCCGACGACTACGACGGCGATCCGGAGCGCATCTGGGCCGAAGCGGAGGACGCCGGCGAGCTGGAGCGCAGGCTCCTCGACCTGCCGGGGATCGGCCCGATGAAGGCCAAGACGCTCATCGCCGTTCTGGCCAAGCGCTTCGGTGTCCGGCCTCCGGGCTGGGAAGAGCGCGTGCCGGAGCACCCGACCCTCGGGGACGTGGACTCGACGGAGGCGCTCCTCGCCTATCAAGCGCAGAAGCGAGCGCACAAGGCTGTGCGGCGGGCCGAAGCCGCTGCCGCGCAATCCGAATCGCCTTCGGCCCGCTAGTTCTGGGCAAGCGATACGGGAGGCTCCATGCCCAGAAGGTCGATATTCACCGCGGCCGCGACGCTCGCAGCGATGACGCTCGCGGGTGCAGGTTGCGGTGGGAGTGATGACAGCAGCTCAACCAATGCGGGTGCAACCGCCACCGACTCGGCCGGCTCGGAGGACAGCGCCAAGACGGTGACGGTGACGCTGGACGAGCAGAACGGCTCCGGAGAGTCCGGGACCGCGACGCTGACCTCGAGAACCCAGCTTCGCCCGACCCGCAACCGGCGCACATCCATCCCGGTTCGTGCGCGGAGCTCGACCCGACCCCCGCCTATCCACTAACGAATGCCGAGGGCAGGACGTCGGAGACGACCGTGAACGAGGCGCTGGACGAGCTGACCCGCAGCGACTTCGCGATCAACATTCACAAGTCGGAGCCCGAGATCGAGACCTACGTCTCCTGCGGCGACATCGGCAAGGGAGGCGACTCGGGCAGCGGATCCGGAAAGGGCTCCGGCTACTAGAGGGCTGATCTGAAATTCGACCGTCGGGAGCTCCAGATCAAAAGCTCGGCACCGCGGCCGCTCACGGTGCCCAGCAGCGCTACATGCCGTGAGCGGCCGTGCTGATCCAGCGCCATGTCGCGGACATCATCCGGCCCAGCCCGAACTTTCGCATCAGGTCCCTACCGTTGGAACACGGCCCGCAGGGCGGCCTTTGCCGCTCTGCGACCGCACATTCCGTGGACACCCCCGCCCGGAGGCGTCGAGGACGAACAGAGGAAGAGCCCCGGCACCGGCGTCGAATAGGGGACTGTTCGTGCGGTCGGCCTGAAGACCAGCTGCGCGAGGTCTTGCGCGCCGCCGTTGATGTCACCACCGACGAGGTTGCGGTTGGCCGCCTCCAGGTCCGCCGGTGCGTGCGCTCGACGCGCGAGCACGTGACCTCCAAAGCCAGGCGCGAAGCGCTCGATCTGCGCTTCGATCCGCTCCGTCAGGTCGAGCTTCGAGCCGTTCGGAACGTGGCAATACGCCCAGGCCGTGTGCTTGCCCGCCGGCGCCCGTGACGGATCGAAGAGGCTCGGCTGGGCGAGGATGACGAACGGTCGCTCCGGAGCGTGCCCCGCCCACGGCCTACGCTCCGAAGCAGCGATCTCCTCGAGCGTTCCGCCGAGATGTAGGCATGCCGACCCGGCGCACGCCGGTGCCTCCCACGGGATCGGCGCGTCCAGGGCGTAGTCGACCTTGAAGGCACCCGGCCCGTACCGATACTGCGTCAGGCGCTTGCGATAGCCGCTTGGCAACTGTGCACTCGCAAGCCTCGCAAGCTCCCGCGGGGTCACGTCGCAGATGACGGCGCGCGCCGACAGCTCGCGCAGGGACTCCACGGGCGCCCCGGTCTCGATTTCTCCACCGAGCGAGCACAGGTACGAGGCGAGAGCGTCAGCAATCCTCTGCGCTCCGCCGCGTGGTACCGGCCAGCCGACTGCGTGGGCGAGCACGAGAAGGACGAGGCCGAACGAGGCAGACGCCGGCCTGCCGAGCGGAAGCATCGAGTGCGCCGCACCTCCCGCCAGGAGCGCGCGAGCTCTCTGCCCGCGAAAGGCCAGACGTGCCAGCGCCGTCGCCGGGAGGAGCGCGGCCAGCCCGAACCGGCCGAGCGCAATGGGATGCCGCGGCACATGGACGAGCGGCCCGAGGACCTCCCGCTCGAGCTTCGGCCAGTCGGCTGCAAAGCGCCCGATGAGCCTTCGGTAGGCGCCTGCGTCGATGGCGAGCCCCGCCGCGGTCGCCTCGACGGAGCGCTCGACCACGATCGCGGTGCCGTCGTCGAGGGGATGCACGACTTCGGCTGGAGGAAAGATCCACTCGAGCCCGTGCTCCGCGAGCGGCAAGGTGCGGAGAAACGGGGAAGCCGCACCGAGTGGATGCACCGCCGAGCAGAGATCGTGGACGTAGCCCGGCAGCGTCAGCGCACCCGAGCGAGCGCCGCCTCCGATCGTGTCGTTCGCCTCGCGGACCAGGACCGAGAGGCCCCGCTCGGCGAGCGTGATCGCGGCGGCCAGGCCATTCGGCCCCGATCCGACCACGATCGCGTCGTGGCGCGCCTTCAGGAGACTTCCGCGAGGAGCGACGAGCGGTTCTCGCGCACCATCTCGCGGGCGATCACGAGGCGCTGGATCTCGCTCGTCCCCTCGTAGATCTGCGTGATCTTCGCGTCCCGCATCATCCGCTCGACCGGGTACTCCCGCATGTACCCGTAGCCGCCGAGTACCTGCACCGCCTCCGTCGTCACCTCCATCGCCGTGTCGGCGCAGAAGAGCTTCGCCTCGGCGGACGCCTTCGTCAACTCGGGGCCCTCGACTCCCTCGTCGATGAGAAGGCCGACCTTGTAGAGGAGCCCCCGCGCCGCGTTGCAGCGCGTCTCCATGTCGGCGAGCTTGGCCGCCACGAGCTGGTGCTCGGCGATCGGCTTCCCCATCGTCTCCCGGCTCGTCGCATAGGCGAGCGCATAGTCGGTGGCGCCCTGCGCGAGCCCGAGTGCTTGCGCCGCGATTCCGGGCCGCGACCGGTCGAGCACCCGCATCGCGATCCGGAAGCCCTCCCCCTCCTCGCCGAGCAGATTGGCGGCCGGCACCTGGCACTCGTCGAAGAAGATCTCACCTGTAGTCGAGCCCTTGATGCCCATCTTCGGCTCGATCCGCCCGACCGAGAAGCCAGGCGCTTCGGCTTCCACGAGGAACGCAGAGATGCCCGCGTGACCGTCGGCGGGATCGGTCTTCGCGAACACCGTGTACAGACCGGCGACCCCGGCGTTCGTGATGAAGCGCTTGGAGCCGTTCAGGACGTAGGCGTCGCCGTCGAGCCTCGCCTCCGTCCTCATGGCGGCCGCATCCGAGCCCGACCCCGGCTCGGTCAGCGCATAGGCGGCCAGCCACTCGCCGCTCGCGAGCCGCGGGAGATAGCGCTCCTTCAGCTCGTCGGCGCCCGCGAGCTTGAGCGCAAGCGAGCCGAGCTCCTGAACGGCCAGGACTAGCCCGGTGGTCGCGCAGACCTTCGAGATCTCCTCGATCGCGACGAGGAGCATGAGCACCCCGGTGCCCGAGCCTCCGTGTCGCTCCTCGAAGGGCAGGCCGAAGACGTCGTGCTCGCGGAAGAGCTCGACCAGGTCCCACGGGAACTCGGCCGTGGCGTCGATCTCGGCCGCGCGAGGCGCGATCCGCTCCCGCGCGAGCGTCCGGACGAGCTCGCGGATCTCACGCTGCTCGTCGGATAGTGGATCCGCCCCCACAGCAGGATGTTAGCCCGCGCAGCACCAGCCCTCGACCAGCGGGAAGGCACCGACGCCGGTGCCGGGGTAGAACTCGGCCGTGATGCCACCCACCGAGTCGATGCGGCGGACGCCGCCCGGGATCTCGAGGAAGACCCACTGGTCGGCGGAGGGCCAGGAGAGCAACAACCACTTGCGGTCGGGCGACCACGTGAGCTTCGTGAAGCGTCCGAGGCCGCTGAAGCGCTCGATCGAGTTTCGCTTGTAGACGAAGACGCTGCTCTTCCCGGTCGTCTTCTCGAGCACGGTGTACGCGATCATTCGGGTGCCCGGCTTGAAGGTTGCCCCGAGAACCTCGTAACGCCGCTTCGGGACGCGGATCGCGGTGACGAGCTGGCCGCCGGAGGCGTATCTCCGGATCAGGTTCGGGCTCCAGGCCAGTAGCCACTTGCCGTCCCTCGACCACTCGAGCCCCAGCGCCGGGCGGGCGCGTCCGGTCCGCCAGCGCTCGCGCCGGTCGTCCGCCCCGACCAGGCGGATCCGACCGGCGCGGTCGACATAGGCGAGCGCGTGATCCTCGATCGGCTGCCACGCCGGCGCGACAGGAGCAACGCTCGGCGCGAGCAAGCGGTCGCCTTCCCCGTCGCCCCCGACCACGCGCAGACTCCGACCGGCCCGGTACGCGACCCGGAAGCCGGTGCCGGGCATCCAGCGGGCGTCAGAGACAACCTGGGGGCGCGTGACCGTCCAGCGCACGTCGCCGTCCGGCTCAAGCGCGGCGAGCTGGTGCCCGACGGTCGCGGCGACGAAGAGCCCACGGGGCGACCACGACGCCTGCCGGTAGTCGCCGAGGCGACGCTTCGAACCGTCTGCACGAACTACCCAGACGCCCTGCGCCGAGGAGACGAGCAGGCTTCCCGGCGCGGGCAGCGAGTCGAGCGCCGGTCGCGCGTCGGGGCGGCCGACGACGGTGCCCTTGATCCAGCCCCCGACCGCGCTCCCCACCGGAGTGAGCGCGAGGACAACCAGCGCCGCGGCTGCGGAAGCCGCCGCGAGGAGCGGAGATAGCCGCCGCTCGGCCGGGTAGGCCTCGCGGGTTTCCCAGGCGGCCCGGACCACGTTCCAGCTTCTCCGCTCCGCCTGGAGCTCGTCGGGCGGATGCACGGAAAGGAGCTTCTGACGGAGCTCGGCGTCGTTCACGCCTGCTCCTCCTCGACGCTGTCCTTGGGAGCGTCGAGCGCCCGCCGTAAGCGGGAGTTGACCGTTCCGCGGGGGAGCTCGAGTACGCCGGCGATCTCGCCCGGCGTGTACTCGAGCAGGAACCGCAGGACGACGACAGCCCGGTGCTCGGGCGACAGTGTCGCGAGAGCCCGCACCACCTCGTCGGACACGGGAACCGTGCGATCCGCACTCGAAGCCGGCTGCTCACCCACCAGGTCGCCTCCCAGCTCCCGCCGGAGCGAGCGCGAGCGCGTCCAGTCGATCGCCCGGTTGACGACGATCCGGTGGAGCCATGG
>JBPCPR010000307.1:0-9044 GCA_050998925.1 Gaiellaceae bacterium | reverse complement strand
GACCAGCGCCGTCGGCTTGCCAGCGATGCGGTAGGCGAGATCGACGACAGCCTGGCCGGCACGCGGCTCCACCGGAAGCTCGTCGCGAAGCGGCGTCGCATTGACGAGCAGCGTGGCGTCCTCCGGTCTGGGAGGCCACGCCGCCGCCGCGACCTCCGTCTGCGGGAAGAGCGCGAGCAGCCGCGCTACGAGCGCGTGGGCCCGGTCCGCGTCTCGCGCCGCCACGGTGACGCCTGCGGCCCCGGCGTCCAGGAGCGCCACCGCCACCGCGACGGCGGCTCCTCCGGCGCCCAGGACGAGCACACGGGCTCCCTCGGCACGGACGGCGTCCGTCACCGCGAGCCCATCCGTGCTCGACCCGAGCACGTGCCCGTCACGGAGTACGAGCGTGTTGACGGACCCGGCGCGCTCCGCGATCCGGTCGAGCTCGTCGCAGAAGGATACGATCGCGGCCTTGTGGGGAGTGGTCACGTTGGCGCCCGCGAAGCCAAGGGCGGCGAGACCAGAGACCGCGGCCTCGAGGCCTGCACGCTCGACCGGCAGCGGGACGTAGGCCCAGTCGAGGCCTCGCGCCGCGAAGGCGGCGTTCTGCATCCGGGGCGAGAGCGAGCGCGAGACGGGATTTCCGAGCAAGCCGACGAGGCGGGTCTCCCCCGTCAGCAATTCAACCCCTCGCGGCTGTAGTTCAGGAACTCCTCCTCGCTCGCCGTGAAGTAGTGGCTCCTGCAGTCCGGCTTGCGGATGAAGAAGATGAAGTCGACGTTCGCCGGGTGCGCCGCCGCCTGAATCGAGGCTAGTCCCGGATTCGCGATCGGGGTCGGTGGCAGCCCCGCGAACTTCCTCGAGTTGTACGGCGAGTCGGACGCAAGCTGGCTCTCCAGGATCGCCTTCGTCGGCGGGATGTCGAGGCCGTAGCGGATCGTCGCGTCGATCCCGAGCGGAATCCCGGCCTTCAGCCGGTTGTAGATCACGGCTGCGACGAGGGGCCGCTCCTTCGGGACCTGGACCTCCTTCTCCACCATCGACGCGATGATGAGGACGTCGTAGGCGGTCAGGTTCTTCGACTTCGCGTCCGCGAGGTCGACGCCCTCCCACGCGTTCGTGAAAGCGCCCAGCTGCATGGCCACGAGCTCGCGCATGGTCGTGCTCTTCGTGAAGGAGTAAGTGGCCGGAAAGAGGAACCCCTCGAGGTTCGGAAACCGGGCCTTGGCGAAGTCGCGCGGTAGAGCGCCCCGTTCGCTCAGCCGCAGGTAGGCCTTCGGAGAGAGCTTCGTCTTCACGTCGCGCTTGTCGAGCGCGATCTTGTTGACCGCGGCGATCCTCGTCGCCATATCCCTGCGTGTGAACCCCTCCGGGAAGACGATCTTGAGCGTCGGGCCCGCCGGTGCAGTCGCGACCGGCGTCGTCTCGGGGGCCGACGCGTCCTTTCCGAGCCCGGCTCGGTCTGCCACCGACCTGATCCCCCAGGCGAGGCCGACGAGCACGAGGGCCCCGAGAACCACGCCCACGAGCCCCGCCGCTCGCCCGCCCCGGCCGGAGCCGCGTCTTACGTGGCGCGGGCGCTCAGCCATGCCAGATAGCTCGTCAGGAGGTGCGCGGCGGCCGCCGCATCCTCGGACGCTCTGGCCGGCGTGGCCAGGGCGAGCCGGGTCGTGAAGCGCTCGTCGAAGCTCTCGACCGGGAGGTCCGAGGCGGCGCGGAGCGCGTCCACGAACACTTCTGTCTCCCGGGCCTGCGCTCCATGCTCGCCGCGAAGCGTCACCGGTAGCCCGACGACGATCCGCTCGACCTCCTCCGCGCGGGCCAGCTCGAGGACGCGTGCGAGACCCGGCCCGGTCCCCGCTCGCTCGACGACCTCGAGCGGTCTCGCGATCGTGCCGGTCGGATCTGAGACGGCTACGCCGGTCCGCGCGGAGCCGTAGTCGAGGGCGAGCACCTTCACGAGCGCGCGATTCTAGGTGAGTTACCTGAGGCCATCGATGATGGCCCGCTCGGCTGTCGCGATTGCCTCGCCGAGCTTCTCCGGATCCTTGCCTCCGGCCCGGGCCATCGTCGGACGTCCCCCGCCGCCGCCGCCGACCACGCCTGCTGCGGTCTTCACGACGTCCGAGGCGCTCAGCCCCCGCTCCGCGACGGACTGGTCGAAGTTGGCGACCAAGTGGACACGGCCGTTCTCCCGCGCGCCCAGGAGGATCGCCGCGGGAGCCGCCTTCTGCTTCAGCCGGTCGGAAAGCTCGAGGAGCGTGTCGGCGTCCATCTCGCCGACCTCGGCCACGATGACGCGGACGTCCCCCGCCTCCGTCGCCCCTGACAGCAGGCGCTCGAGGAGGTCGGAGCCGACGGCAGGTGCGTCGCGGCGCTTTCCCGCCTCCTTCCGGATGCGCTCGAACTCGGCGCGAAGCTCGTCGATCTCCTCCGAGCGAGCCCGCAGGTACGCGAAGGCCTCTCCGGACGTGACGGCCTCGATGCGCCTGACGCCCGAGCCTACGGATCCCTCCGAGAGGATCGCGAACGGCCCGACCTCCGCCGTCGACCGGACGTGGGTGCCGCCGCAGAGCTCCCGTGAGAACCCGGGCACCTCGACGACGCGCACGACCTCGCCGTACTTCTCGCCGAAGAGCATGGTGGCGCCGAGGTTCCTGGCCTCGTCGATCGTGGTCAGGAACGCATGCACCGGGAGATTCTCGAAGACGCGCTCGTTCACGATCTCCTCGACCCGACGGCGCTCGTCCGGGCCGAGTGCCTCGCCGTGCGTGAAGTCGAAGCGGAGCTTGTCCGGACGCACGGCCGACCCGGCCTGGCGCACGTGCTCCCCGAGGACCTGGCGAAGCGCCTCGTGCAGGAGGTGGGTGGCGGTGTGGTTCGCGGTCGTCGGGAACCGGATCTTCCAGGGCACCACGGCCCGGACGCGGTCGCCGGCCGCGAAGCCCTCGCCTTCGAAGAGGAGCACCTGGTCCTCTCCGAAGCGGTAGGCGCCGGCGAGCGCCGCGCGGCGGCCGTCCGCCTCGATCCACCCCGCATCCGTGACCTGGCCTCCGCCCGCGGCGTAGAAGGGCGAATCGCGGAGTTTCCCGAGGAAGGTGCCTTCGCCGAGGTCCTCGACCAGAGCGAGCTCAGTCAGAACGTCGGTCTTCTCGTAGCCGACGAAGTCGGTCACGAAGCCGGCGGTGCGGGAGAGCTCTGCTGCGCGCTGGTCGTGCGTCCCTCCCGCCGAGCGCGATCGCTCCCGCTGCTCCCCCATGAGCTGCTTGAACTCGTCCTCGTCGACCGCAAGCCCACGCTCCTCGGCCAGCTCGCTCGTCAGCTCGAGGGGGAAGCCATAGGTGTCGTGGAGGAGGAACGCATCCTCGCCGCCGATGTTCTCCCCGGCCGCGGCCACCTCCTCGAAGAGCCGCATCCCGCGCACGAGCGTCTGCGAGAAGCGCTCCTCCTCCCCGGCAAGGGCCCGGTGGATCTCGTCGCGATGCGCCTCGAGCTCCGGGTAGGCGTCCCCCATCTGCTCGATCACCTGGTTCGCGAGGCGCTCGAGGAACGGGGACTCGAGGCCGATCCGGCTGCCGTGGGTGATCGCCCTCCGGATCAGCCGGCGCAGCACGTAGCCGCGCGCCTCGTTCGACGGCACGACGCCGTCCGCGATCAGGAACGTCATTGCCCGCCCGTGGTCGGCCAAAACCCGGTGGGCCTTGGTCGCTTCCTCGCTCGCTCCGTAAGCGACTCCGCTCTCGGCCGCCACCCACTCCATGATCAGCTGATAGCCGTCGGTGTCGAACATCGAGTCGACGCCCTGCAGGAGCATGGCGCTCCGCTCGAGCCCGAGGCCCGTATCGATGTTCTGGTTCGGGAGTGGCGTCAGCGACCCGTCAGCACCGAGGTCGAACTCCATGAAAACGAGGTTCCAAAACTCGAGAAAGCGGTCGCAGACGCAGCCCGGCTCGCAGTCAGGCCGATCGCAGCCGTGCTCGGCGCCCCGGTCGTAGTAGAGCTCCGAGCAGGGCCCGCACGGTCCCGTGTCGGCCGCCTGCCAGAAGTTCTCGGCCCGCGGCAGCCCGACGATCCGCTCCCGCGAGATGCCGACGCGCTCCCAGCCGGCGATGGCGACCTCGTCCTCGCCCAGGCCGAGCTCGGGGTCGCCGGCGAAGACCGTCGCCCACAGGCGTTCGGCCCGGAAGCCCAGGCGCTCGGTCACGAACTCCCAGGCGAGGTCGATCGCCCCGTCCTTGAAGTAGTCGCCGAACGAGAAGTTGCCGAGCATCTCGAAGAAGGAGCCGTGCCGCGGCGTGCGCCCGACGTCGTCGAGGTCGTTGTGCTTCCCGCCAGCGCGCATCACCTTCTGAGCCGTCACGAGACGTGGCGCCGGCGGCTCCTTCAGCCCGAGGAAGTACGGCTGCAGCGGCTGCATGCCGGCGATCGTGAAGAGCGTCGAGCGGTCCTCGTCCGGCGGGATGACAGACCCGGACGGGTGCCGGACGTGGCCTTTCTCCTCGAAGAACGAGAGAAAGCCCTCCCGGAGCTCGGCGGTCGTGCGCATGGGCCGATTGTACGGGCGGGCGGAGCGGCTCTAAGCCTGGCGGCGGAGCGCGACGCCGGTCAGGATCTCGCGGACGATCCGGTCGGCGACGAGCGCGGTCACGTCGCCCGACCCGATCGCGGTCGGGGCCACCTCGACGACGTCCGCCCCGACGAGCTCGAGGCCGGCGGCGAGCGTGCGGGCCGCCCAGAGCAGGTCGGCAGAGGTCATGCCGCCGGGCTCGGGCGTTCCCGTTCCGGGCGCGAAGGCCGGGTCGAGAACGTCCACGTCGACCGTCATGAACGCGGGCCCCTGCCCGACCGCTGCCAGCGTGCGCTCCGCGACCACGCCGATCCCGAGCTCGCGTACCTGGCTCATCGGAAACGCCGTGATCCCCTGCTCGGCCTGCCAGGCGAACTCGGCCTCCCCCGGCCAGTAGCCGCGCAGGCCGATCTGCACGTAGCGGCGCGGATCGACCAGCCCGGCCTCGACGAGCTTGAACATCGGCGTGCCATGGGAGAGCTCGACTCCGTACACCTCCGTGCCCGTGTCCGTGTGCGTGTCGAAGTGGACGAGTCCGACCGGTCCGGCGACCGCGGCGCACGCGCGCACGTTCGGCTCCGTGATCGAATGGTCGCCGCCGAGCACCACCGGCAGGACTCCCGCGGCCAGCACCTCCCCGACCGTGCGCTCGATCGCCGCGTGCGAGAGCGCCGCATCGGCGGGGACGACGGGGGCGTCGCCGAAGTCGACGACGCGAAGCTCGGCCAGCGGGTCGATCCCGACTTCGACGCTGGGACCGGCTTGGAGGCTTGCGCCCCGGATCCCTCTCGGACCGAATCGGGCCCCCGGCCGGTCGGAGACGAGATCGTCCATGGGCGCGCCGACGATGGCGACGTCCATGCCCGCGTGGTCGGCCACGTCCTCTGTCCAGGGCACGCCGGCGTAGGAGAGGAGCCCCGCGGAGTCGGGCTTCCCGAACGGGCCCCAGCGCCGAGCAGGGTCGAGCATGAGGCGATGCTACGCGGTACGCGCGCTAGGAAGCGCGTCGCTCGGTGCCCGGGGCATCCGTCGCGATCTCCTCTCGCATCTTCTCGAGCGATCGCCGGATCAGCCGCGAGACGTGCATCTGGGAGATTCCGACCTGCTGGGCGATCTGCGACTGCGTCAGGCCGTCGTAGAAACGGAGGTGCAGGATCTTCCGCTCCCGCTCGTCCAGGATTCGAAGGCCCGGCGCCAGCACCGCCCGGTCCTCGCTCACCTCGTACTCGGGCTCGAGCTCGCCGAGCGACTCGAGCGGGTCGAGATCCTCGTTGTCGTCGCCGGACGAGGGCGCCGAGAGGGACAGGGTCGAGTAGGCCTGGCCGGTCTCGAGCGCCTCCAGCACCTCTTCCTCCTCAACGCTCGCCGCTTTCGCGAGCTCAGGGATGGTCGGCGAGCGCTCGAGCTGCACCGTCAGCTCCTCGATCAGCTTCGAGAGCTTCACGTTCAGCTCCTGCAGGCCACGGGGAACGCGGATCGACCAGCCTTTGTCGCGGAAATGGCGCTTGATCTCGCCGATGATGTTCGGGGTCGCATACGTCGTCAGCTCCACGCCTCGGTCGACGTCGAAGCGGTCGATCGCCTTGATCAGGCCGATGCACCCGACCTGGACGAGATCCTCGAGCTGCTCGCCGCGGTAGGAGTACCGGCGGGCCAGCGACCGCACGAGCGGAAGGTACTGCTCGATCAGCCGCTCGCGGGCCTCGATGTCTCCATCGTGGTGATAGCGGCGGAGAAGTTCCCGGTCGGTCCGCTCCGGAGTGGCACTCACGTCGAGGCAGCCACCCCGCGAGCCGGATTCCGCTTCGCGAGGCGGAGCCATTCGGCACCGTCCCTGGATTCGATCTCGACGCTCTCGGCAAGCGTTCCGAGTAGGCGGCCGAGGCCGACTCCCTCGCTCTCGTCGACCTGGCGCTCCAGAGCGGCGCGAAGCGCGGGCGTGACGGGGCCGACACACATCTCGACGCCGACTTCCTCGACGAGGAGCTCGATGGTGACGTCCGAGCCGGCCTGGTACGCGTCGTTCGCGAGCAGGCTGTCGAGCGCGAGCTGGAGGTCCTCCAGGTACTCGAACGAGAAGGAGAGGCGAGCGGCGAGGCCGCCCACGACCAGGCGCGCGACGCCGTGGTAGGACTCGCCCTGCGGCAAGGTGAGGCTGATCCGGTCGCTCACGGCGCGGGCTCCTCGCGGGCGAGCTCATCGGCGATCTCCTGCTCCCGGCGCTCGGCCGCCCGCCTGCCGTCGTCGTACGCAGTCGAGAAGTCGCGGCGCGCACGCAGGGATGCGAAGCCGTGGGTGATCCCCGTCGCGAGCCCCGAGATCCGCTGGACTGGCCGGGTCACCGCCATCGTGACGGCCCGGATGGCGGTGTCGACGCTCTCGGCGGCGTCGACGGCGCTGTCGGTGACCAGATCGACCTTGTCCAGCTGCTGGTTCGTCCGGTCGACCGTGCCGCCGACCTTGTGGATGACGGGGAGCACTTCCTGCTCGAGCCCCCTGATGAAGCCGGAAAGCCGGCCGACTGCGCCGGCCAGCCGAAAGAACAAGTAGCCGAGCCCCAGGGCGACGACGAGGAGGAAGGCGCTGAGAGCGATCCAGAGGACGTCCAGAGCCGTTGTGTCCGCGAGAAGCACGGCTCGATCTTAGCCTCAGGTCGCAGACGAGATCAGTCCGGCTCCGACGACCGCCTCGCCGTCGTAGAGAACGGCGGCCTGCCCGGCCGCGACGCCGTACGCCGGAGACTCGAGGTCGAGCCGGAATCCCCGCTTCATCCGGGTGACCGTGGCCGGTGTCGCGGGCGACCGGTAGCGCACCTTCGCGTCCACCCGGTCCGCCGGAGCGAAGAGGCGCCCGGCCCGCGAGACGATGCGGCGTCGCGCGAGGGACTTCTTCGCCCCGACGACGACGGTGTTCGTCCTGGGCTCCGTACGGAGGGCGTATGCCGGGGCTCCGGTCGAGACGCCGAGGCCGCGCCGCTGGCCCGGGGTGAAGCGCCAAAACCCGTCGTGACGGCCGAGCTCGCGACCTTGCTCGTCGACGACCGGGCCATCCGCCGGCTCGAGCCCGTGGCGCGTGAGGAAGTCGCGGTAGTCCCCGCCGGCCAGGAAGCACGCCTCCTGGCTCTCGCGCCGCTCGGCGGCCGCCAGGCCCGCCCTCCGTGCCTGCTCGCGGGTCTCTGCCTTGCCCTGCTCGCCGAGCGGGAACCAGAGGCGGGAGAGCCAGCGGGGATCCAGGCGCGCGAGCATGTACGACTGATCCTTCTCATGGTCGGCCGCACGTGCGAGTAGCAGCGTGCCGTCTCGTTCGACGACACGGGCATAGTGGCCGGTGGCGAGCCTGCTGGCCCCGATCCGCCGGGCGAAGGTCAGGAGCTCTGCGAACCGGAAGCCGCCGTTGCAGCGCACGCACGGGTTCGGCGTCTCGCCCCGCGCGTAGCTCCGGACGAACGGCGCCACGACCGCCCGGCGGAACTCCTCACGGAGGTCGAGCGTGAAGTGCGGGAGGCCGAGGCCGTGACACGCATCGCGGGCCGCGGCGACGGCCGCGGGCGAGCAGCACACCCGCTCGGAGTCAGGGCCGCCGGGATCCGTCCAGAGCCTGAGGGTCACACCCACGGGCTCGTAACCCTCGTCGCGGGCACGCAGGAGCGCAACCGCGCTGTCGACCCCGCCGCTCATGGCCACGGCGACGCGCCGCTCGCGGACGGGCGCCACCGCTGCCGGGCCGAGCGCGTCGTGCAGGGCCTCGGCGGCCAGCCTCGGAGCGGGCACCGCGGCGGCTTCGAGGATCGGCAGTCCGCGGACGGCGCGGCAGAGCTCCGGCACCCCCGCGCCCTCGCCGGCGGCGTCCAGCACGCGGCCGGCGCGCAGAGTCAGACGCACCCAGGCCAGGTCGGCCCCGACGGCGGCGTTTCCGATCACGTCCATGCGGCCAACGTAGCGAAAGAGGTACGTGCCCCACCACGCCGATGATGCTCCGCACGTGAGGAACCTGGCGAGCCAGGTGGGTGCCCTGCCGGTCGGCGCCTGAGCGCGTCCCGGACGCGAGCTCCCTTCTCATGTCGTGTTGGTTCAACATTGCGTGCGGAGCCACGCACGCGGTCGAGCACGTGGACCGCACTGTAGACGGTCGGCGTCAGCCGGGGAAGCGCCAGCGGATCCTCGTGTCGCCCTCCAGCCCGAGTCGGGTGGCGAGCGCCTGGGTCACTCCGAAGTCGCGTCCGGGCCCGGCGGCGGCACGGTCGACAACCTTGGCCGTCTCTGTGCGGCTGCCCGAGCCCAGGACGAGCCTCGCCCCGCACGGCAGGACCGGGTGGATGACGCCCGCGGTCTCCGCTCCGAGCACGGTGCCACAGGTCGTCCGACGGCCGGGACGCCCGCGAGCGCCGACCGTCGCCTCCTGCCACGGCGACTCCGACTCCACCTCGGCTGCCAAGGGAGTCACTCCACGATCGTCTTCCTAACCGAGCGCGAGCGCTCAGAGGGCGGCCAGGAGC
>JBPCPR010000151.1:0-2940 GCA_050998925.1 Gaiellaceae bacterium | reverse complement strand
CGGGAGAGGAGCTTCGCGCTAACCGTATGGAAGCCGGCGACGACGATCGACGCGGGCGCGGTCCGCTGCGCGATCTCGGCAAGCGAGATCGGCCCGGGCTCGGCGCCGGGCTTCCCGTCGCGAAAGACGATGGGGGCCGCGACGCTGACGATGATCTTGCCAGCGAGCCGGTCGCGTATCCCCTGCACGGTCTCCTCCACCGCTCCCGGCGGCACCGACAGAAAGGCGAGATCTGCCGACTGGCAGGCGACCGCGTTCGGAACGAGCTCTCCGCGCGGATTCCGCGACCCGAGCACGACGTCTTCGCCGAGTGCCCGGAGCCGCGTGGCAAGGCCGCGACCAAAGTCGCCGCTTCCCCCGACGATCGCGATTCTCACGTGAGCGCTTCCACCAAGCCTCGACCGATCTCCCCCCGTTCGAGGGGGTCAACCATAACCGTGGGCACGACCACCGCCCGTAGGCCGAGCGCCTCGATCGCAGGGGCGAGCTCCGCGTCGGCCGGGTCGACGACGAACGTCGAGACGAGCTCGGCGTACAGTCGCGCCACTCCGAGCGCGCTCGGCTCGTGGCCGAGGGCTTTCAGCATCCCGGCGAGCGGCCCGCGCAGGGCGTGGCCGGCGACGATCGGCGAGACGGCAGCAGCGTCGGCCCGGCGGGCCGCCACCGCGGCGCGGATACCCGGCACGGCCAGGATCGGGTCGATCGAGACGAAGGGGTTCGACGGTGCGATCAGGATCTGATCCGCCGAGGCCAGAGCCTCCAGGACCCCGGGAGCCGGGGTCGAGGCTTCCGCGGAGTCGAAGCGAATGCCGAGCACCGGATCGGCGTGCCCGCGGCGGACGAACCACGTTTGGAAGTCGAGTTCACCCGCGTCGGTGATCACGATCGTCCGGACGCGGTCGTCGGAAGCGGGCAGCAGGAGGGTCTCGACGCCGAGCGCCGCCGCGATGCGAGCCGTGATCGCCGAGAGGGGCTCCTCCGAGCGGAGCGCGGCCGTCCGCACCAGGTGGAGCCCGAGGTCCCGGTCCCCGAGCGTGAACCACGACTCCGCTCCGAGCCGCTCCGCGGTCGCGAGCGCATTCGTCGTCTCCTCGCGGACGCCCCAGCCCCGCTCCTCGTCGAGGAGGCCGGCGAGGGTGTAGAGGACGGTGTCGAGGTCCGGCGAGACCTGGAGCCCGAGAAACTCCAGATCGTCTCCGACGTTCACGACCGCCGTGACCGCGGAGGGACTTACGGCCCGGGCCAGGGCGTCGACCAAACGCGACCCCCCGAGACCACCGCACAGCGCGGTGAAGTCAGGCATGTAGGCTCAACGCGTGCTCGCGATCGTGCCGGTCAAAGGCCTGAACGGGGCGAAGACACGGCTTGCCCCGCTCCTCTCCCCGACCGAGCGGGCCGAGCTGGTGCGGGGGATGCTCGCCGCGGTTCTCGCAGCCTGCGCGGAGAGCGAGTCCGTCACGAGCATGCTCGTGGTCACGCCGGAGCCGGAGCTGGCCCCAGCCGGCGCCGACGTCCTCCTGGATTCTGGCGACGGGCATGCCGCCGCAGTGGCGTTGGCCCTCGCCGACGACCGCGCCGTGAACGGGGCCTTGGTGATCATGGCCGACTACGCGCTTGCGACCGGGGACTCGCTCGACCGTCTGGCGGTAGCGGCCGCTCCCGTCGCGCTCGTGCCCGCGCTCGACGGTGGCCTGAACGCGCTGGCGCTGTCCAGCGCCGGCCTCTTCGAGCCCGTCTTTGGAACGCCGGCTGCGGCGGCGCGAACCCTCGAGCGCGCGAGGGCTGCAGGCATCGAGCCCGCCGTCGTCGACGAGCCTCTGCTCGCGTTCGACGTCGACCGCCCCGCTGATCTGAAGCGGCTTCACCGCGGAATCCTCTCACGCGCCGGAGCCTGCGCTTGACGGAATTCGCCCGGCTCCTCTCCGCCCCGCTCGACGATCTGCTCGCCGAGGCGCGTTCGCTTCGTGCGGAAGGCTCCGGGAGCGTGGTCACGTATTCGCCCAAGGTGTTCATCCCGCTCACGAAGCTCTGTCGGGACGTCTGCCACTACTGCACGTTCGCCCGCCCCCCGCGACGGGGGGAGCGCGCCTATCTGACGCCGAACGAGGTGCTCGCGATCGCGAGGGAAGGCGCCGCCGCGGGCTGCCACGAAGCCCTGTTCACGCTCGGGGACAAGCCGGAGCGGCGCTATCGGGCGGCGCGGGAGGAGCTGGCCGGGCTCGGGTGCGAGACCACGATCGAGTACCTCGCACGGATGTCTCGCCTCGTCCTGGAGGAGACCGGGCTCCTGCCCCACCCGAACCCTGGAGTCACGACGCCGGTGGAGCTGGGGCTCTTGCGAGCCGTGTCGGTCTCGCAGGGCATCATGCTCGAGACCTCGTCCGAGCGGCTCTCGGCCAAGGGCGGCCCTCACTACGGGTCCCCTGACAAGGTGCCGGCAGCCAGGCTCGCGACGATCGAGGCAGCCGGGCTCCTCGGGATTCCCTTCACGACAGGCATCCTGATCGGCATCGGTGAGACCCGGGTGGAGCGCCTAGAGGCGCTCGAGGCCATCCGAACGCTGCACGAGAGCCACGGCCACATCCAGGAGGTGATCGTCCAGAACTTCCGGGCGAAACCGGGAACGAAGATGGCGGCCCATCCGGAGCCGGCCCTCGACGAGCTCCTCTGGACGGCGGCCGCGGCGCGGATCCTGCTCGGGCCCCGCATGAACGTCCAGGCGCCGCCGAACCTCTCCTACGAGGAGTTCCCGGAGCTTCTCGACGCGGGCATCAACGACTGGGGCGGCGTCTCCCCGGTGACGATCGACCACGTGAACCCGGAGGCGCCCTGGCCCGAGGTCGAGCGTCTGCGTGCGGCGACCGAGTCGCGCGGGCTCGAGCTGGTCCCCAGGCTGGCGGTCTATCCCGAGTACGCACGCCGTCTGGACCGGTGGTGCGA
>JBPCPR010000159.1:0-4990 GCA_050998925.1 Gaiellaceae bacterium | reverse complement strand
CTCCTCGTCGTGCCGCTCCAGATGGCGCTGATCCCGATGTTCCGTCTCTACGGAGACCTCGGCATCTTCGACACCGTTCTCAGCCTCATCCTCTTTCACACAGCGTTCGGGCTTCCCTTTGCGATCTTCCTGCTCCGGAACTTCTTCATCGGGATCCCACGCGAGCCGCTCGAGGCCGCCCGTATCGACGGGGCCTCCGAGCTCCGTATCTTCCTGCGGCTGATCCTGCCGCTCGGGCTGCCGGCGATCGCGTCCCTCGCGATCTTCCAGTTCCTCTGGACGTGGAACGACCGCCTGGTTGCCCTCTCGCTCGCCCGCGAGACGCAGCCGATCACGGTGGCCATCTTCTCGCAGCTCCGCCAGTTCGGCTCGAACATCGAGCTGATCGCGCCGGCGTCGTTTGTCTCGCTGGCGATCCCGCTCTCGGTCTTCTTCGCCTTCCAGCGCTACTTCGTGCAGGGACTGCTCGCCGGATCGGTGAAGTAGTCCGGAAACGCATGACGTCCGTCGACTGGGATTGACTCCTGGCGCCCGGTGCGCAGAGAGTGTCCGTGTGAGCGGCGTGGGTTGCGCCATCGTCGGCGGAGGTCTCGCCGGCTTCACCGCGTATGCGACGCTTCGCCACGGCGGCCTCGAGCCGGACGAGATCGCCGTCTTCGGCACCGATCCCGATCCGGCGGGGACCTGGCGCCGGCGCGCCGAGTCGATCCGCCAGCAGCGCATGCGCTCCGAGAGCGAAGGGCACTGCTACCCGGCCGCGTTCCCGGGCCTCGCCGTCCGGGAGGCTCTCCGACGGAAGCGTCTCGGGCCGCTCGCCCGCACGGTCTGCAACCGCTACAACCCGAGCGTCGAAGAGTTCCTCGGTCACGTCGAAGCACTCCGGGCGCGCTGCGGTTGGGAGGCGAGCTTCCACGCCGGCCGCGTCGAGACCGTGCGGCCTGTGCCGGGGGGCTTCGAGTTCAATGGGCGTGGGGTATTCCGGCACGTCTTGCTCGCCCCCGGGCACCCCGGCCTGCTCATTCCGGACGAGCTATCAGGCGACCCCCGTGTCGTCCACGCCTACGAGCCGCACGACTACGCGGACGAGGTGGCCGTGGTCGGGGCTGGCATGGCCGCGGCGACCGAATGGCTAAATGCACTCGCGGCAGGCTCGTCTGTCGTCTCCGTCCGCCGTCGTGAGCCCGTGCGGCGTCCGCTGAACGTGCCCCGCCCACTTCTCAGCCGCCGTGGCCTTGCCGCTTTTCACGCCGCTTCCGCCGGTGAGCGGGTGGCCTGGCTCAAGCACTGGCTTGCTCCCTCGTATCCACCCGGGCGGGCCTGGGACGAGCCTCTGGAGCAGGCCGAGCGCGAAGGCCGCTTCCGGGTCTCGGCGACGCTGAACGGCGCGGCGCAGGTCGTCTGCGCCACGGGCTTTCGCCATGGGTTCGCCCACGATCCGCTCCTGGCGCGGCTCGTAGACGACCATGGCCTCGAGACCGAAGAGGGGTGGATCGTGCTCGCGCCGGACTCGACGGTACCCCGGTTGACCGATGCGACACGGACGCTCGCGCTCGCCGGAGCCCCGGCGCAGTGGGCCTTCCCTGCCGCCGACACCCTCATGGGCGCGAAGTACGCGGCGCGCAGGTTCCTCCGGGCGGTGAAGCGATGTCCTACACATTGAGAGGCCGCCTCGAGTCGCGGCTCGCGGTGGCACTCGTCCCGTTCCTCGTCGCCGCTCTGCTCGGCGCGGTCCTGCGTGAGTGGTGGCCGGTCGAGCTGGCCGCCCTCATGGTCGGGGTCGGAGTGTTGCTTGACGCCCTTCTCTACCACCGAGCCCTCCCGTACCAGCCAGGCTGGGTGGCGGTTCCGGCCGGCCTCCTCGAGCTCGCGCTTCTCATGGGTCTCGTTTCGGTGCTCGGGATCGAGGCCCCGCTCGGCGGCGCGCTCGCGTTCTTTGCCGGCTCCTGGGCGCTTGCGCAGCTGCTCGGGCATGCCGCCTTCCCGCTTCTCTCCCTTTCCTACGGCGAAGACGGAGGCGAACTCGGGCGCGTGGGCATCGTTGCCGCGCTCGCCCTCGTCACGCTTCTCGCCGGGGCGGGCGGCGTCGCCTGGGGAACGCGGCCACCGACCGTTCGCCTGGACGCCGGCGTGCACCAGGGGCCGCTCGTCCTCGACCACTCGCAGACCCTCGTGGGCGAGCCGGGTGCGATCGTCCGAGGCGGGATCGTCGTGACCGCGGACGAGGTCACGGTGCGCGGCCTCACGATCGTGGGCGGCGAGAACGGGATCCAAGTGGACGGCGCCGAGGACGTCGTCATCGAGGACGTGGCGATCTCGGGGTTCTCCCTCGACGGGATCCAGGTCCGGCGGGGCCAGGCGCACATCAGCGACTGCCTCGTTGAATCGCTCGGCGGGGAGTACATGCAGGGCATCGACATCTCCTTCGGGTTCGACCTGGCGCCGAGCGTTGTCGAGGACTGCACGGTCGTGGGTGGGCAGGAAGGCATCGTCACGCACTTCGCCCACGCACTCGTCCGGCGAAACCGCGTCGTCGAGACGATGATGCGCGGGATCATGATCACCGAGATGTCGATGGGGGCCGTGCAGGACAACGCGGTCGCCGGCGGAGTGGGTGTTGGGATCTTCTGCGGCGACTACTCCGAGTGCGAGATCTCTGGCAATGCAGTCTCCGGCACGCGTCCCGACTACGACTCAGGCGACAGGATGCGAATGGGAATCGGCATCGTGTCGCACTTTGGAGCGAAGGCTCGGTTGAGCGAGAATGCGTTCGTCGAGAATACTGACCAGACCGGTGTTTTCTCCGGCGGGACGATCAGGCACGAGTAGCCTCATTTGACGCACGAGAATCCATCCCTAGAATTGCTCTCGCATTAGCTCCTACGTTCTGACCTTTTTGGAGGAAATCGATGGCTCGAAAGACCGTTCTCGTATGTGACGATTGTGGTAAGGAAGTCGAAGAGGGAAAGGGCGCGTCGCTTCGCGTCACTTTTTCCGACGCACGTCGCGGCGCGAAGGCCGCCGATCTCTGCGACAACTGCGCCGGCAAGATGCCCGGAGCGCCGGCTGCGCGACGCGGCCGCCGGCCGAAGTCTGTCGCCGCCTAGGCGGTCTCGCCTGAGCCCGAGCCCACCGGCGATCAGCCGGTGGGCGGCCTAGAATGGTGAAGTGGCGCTGGCTCTGCTCGTCGGCCCGGCGAACGCCGGCAAGGTTGCGCGTCTCCTCGATCTGTACCTTGCCTCACTCGACCGGGAGCCCGTGCTCGTCGTTCCCGCGCGCGGAGACGTCGAGCGCGTCGAGCGCGAACTCCTGGCTCGGTCACCAGGTCTCTTCGGAGGCTGGATCGGAACGTTCGACGACCTCTTCCGACGCATTCTCGTGCGGGGAGACGGCGGCCAGAAGCCGCCGCTGACGCCGGTCCAGCGCTCGCTGCTCCTTTCCCGTGTGGTTGGGGGGGCGTCGTTGAACGGACTGTCTGGTTCGGCGCGATTTCCGGGCTTCGCGGAAGCGCTCGGGGACGCGATCGCAGATCTCGAAGCAGGCCTCCTCGCCCCGGAGGACGTCGACGGAGACCTGGCACGGCTCTACGCCTCCTACCGGAGCGAGCTCGAGCGCCTCGACCGCTCCGACGCCGACCTGGACCGCGGGCGAGCTGCCGACCTGGTCGCGGGCGAGCTCTCCGCGTGGGCCGGCGAGCCTCTCTTTGCCTACGGCTTCGAGGACTTGACCGGCGCCCAGTGGAAGCTCCTCGAGGCGCTTGCTGGCCGGGCGGAGGTCACCGTGTCCCTCCCCTACGAGGCGGGGCGGCCGGCTTTCGGCTCGCTCCAGCGGACGGCGACCGACCTGTCCGCCCTCGCGGAGGGCCGGATCGAGGAGCTGGAACCACAGGAGTGGTACGACGCGCCGGCACTCGCGCATCTCGCCAACACGCTCTTCGAGGAGACGAGCCCCGAACCCCCGCCGCTCGACGGCGCCGTGCGCTTCCTCGAGGCGGCGGGCTCCCGCGGAGCGCTCGAGCTCGTGGGCGACGAGATCCTGGCGCTCGTGCGCTCGGGGCTGCCTGCCGAGGCGATCGCAGTAGTGTGCCCGAGCGTCGAGCGCTACCGCGCGCCGCTCGAGACCGCCTTCGGCTCGCTCGGCGTCCCCTATGCGATCGAGGGCCGCGTGTCTCTTCCGAAGACCGCTTTCGGGCACGCTCTCCTCGGGCTCCTTCGCTTCGTCTGGCTCGGGGGCTCCCGGCGCGATCTCTTCTCGTTCCTTCGCTCGCCCTACTCCGGCCTGCCGCGGAGCCGGGCGGACTTCGTTGAAGGACGCCTCCGCGGCCGGGCCGTCTCGGAGGCTGCGCGGGTGGAGGAGGAAGCGCTCCGGGTGCTCGGCCATCCGGTCCCGGCGCTGGCCGATCTTCGGGCGAACGGGGACGCCGGCACTGCCGTGCAGGCGCTCGCGCGGACGATGCTGCGCGCCGCGTACGGGCTCGAGTCTCCTCCCACCGCACCGGACACGCGTGTCGACCTCCGCGCCTACGAGTCGGTGGGTGACGTCACTGCTGAGCTCGAAGGTTGGGCGAGGCTCACGGAGCCCGTCTCCCACGAAGCCGTCGTCTCTGCGCTCGAGCACGCGTCCGTCCGGCTTCCCGGTACGCGCGATCCCGGGTACGTCGCCGTCCTCGACCTCTTGCGCGTCCGGACACGGCGATTCGCGGCCGTGTTCCTGCTCGGCCTCGAGGAAGGCACTTTCCCGCGACGGGCGAACGAGACCCCGTTCCTCTCGGACGACGCCCGGCGCGAGCTCGAGACGAAGGGGCGTGGCCGGCGCCTCGTCCGCACGGATCAGCTGGCCCGCGACCGGTACCTCTTCTACACCGCGTGCACCCGACCCTGGAAGCGGCTCACGCTGGTTCGCGAGGCGGCCTCCGACGACGGTCGACCTCGCGAGCCAAGCCCGTTCTCCGAGGAGGTGCGAAACCGCTTGGCGCCCGCCGAAGTCGACCGCT
>JBPCPR010000024.1:0-3028 GCA_050998925.1 Gaiellaceae bacterium | reverse complement strand
GCATGAACCCGAAGTACACGTTCGACCTCTTCGTGATCGGCTCGTCCAACCGCTTCGCGCACGCGGCCGCCCTGGCGGTCGCCGAGGCGCCGGCGCAGGCGTACAACCCGCTCTTCATCTACGGTGGCACGGGCCTCGGCAAGACCCATCTGCAGCAGGCGATCGCCGCCTACGTGACCGAGCACTCCGGTGACCTGGCCGCTCGCTACGTCACGAGCGAGACGTTCATGAACGACTTCATCAACTCGCTCCGCGACAAGCGGATCGAGGGCTTCCAGCACCGGTACCGCCACTACGACGTCCTGCTGATCGACGACATCCAGTTCTTCGAGGGCAAAGAGCGGATCCAGGAAGAGTTCTTCCACACCTTCAACGCGCTCTACGAGGCGGGCCGGCAGATCGTGATCTCGTCCGACCGCCCGCCCCGCGACATCGCAACGCTCGAGGCGCGGCTCCGGTCGCGCTTCGAGTGGGGCCTGATCACCGACATCCAGCCGCCCGACCTCGAGACCCGGATCGCGATCCTGCGGAAGAAAGTGAAGGTCGACGGGATTCACGTTCCCGACCCGCAGGTCCTGAGCTTCATCGCCAGCCGGATCTCCACGAACATCCGCGAGCTCGAGGGTGCGCTGACGCGGGTCGTCGCCTTCTCCTCGCTGACCGGGCGACCGATGACCGTCGAGCTCGCGCAGGAGGTCTTGAAGGACGTGTTTCCCCAGGGTGAGGTGCCGGAGATTTCGGTCGAGCGGATCCAGGAGACGGTCATCGACCGCTTCGGGATCACGATGCAGGAGCTGACCGGCGAGCGGCGCTCCCAGTCCATCGTCTATCCCCGCCAGGTCGCCATGTACCTCTGCCGCGAACTCACGGACAGCTCGCTGCCGAAGATCGGGAAGAAGTTCGGGGGTCGCGATCACACCACGGTCATCCACGCCACTTCGAAGATCGCGAGGCTGCTCCAGGAAGACCGCAGCGTCTACAACCTCGTCCAGGAGCTGACGGCGCGGATAAAACAGGTCCGTTGACAACGAGGTGGGGACAAGCGCGTGAAACTGAGGAAATCTTCTCGACTCTTCCAAACCCTGTGCAAAGTGCGATGTTCTCCCCACAGACCGTCCCCAGGCTCGCTGGCCTGAAATGCAGCATCCGGGCGGGCGCACACCGTCTTCCCCACCATGCACACTCCCTATGACTATGACGAGAGGTTTTTTTAAATGACTTCTATGGATACCGTGGTCGCCACCCGCATGCAGGTGACCTGTCCGAGAGAAGAGCTCGCCCACAAGCTGGGCATCGTCGGGCGCGCGGTCTCATCTCGGACGAGCGTCAACATCCTCACGGGGATCATGCTCCGGGCCGAGGCCGGCCGGCTTTCGCTCGCCGCCACCGACATGGAGATCTCCCTCCGCGTCACGCTCGACGCGCAGGTGGAGGAAGAAGGCTCCGTCGTCATCCCCGGCCGCCTTCTCGTCGACATCGTCCGCCTTCTGCCCGCTGGGGAGGTGACACTCGAGCACCGCGCCGAGGAGGGTGTCGCACGCCTCGTCTGCGGCTCGGCCTCCTACGGTCTCAACACGTACAGCCCGGACGACTTCCCGAGGCTGCCCGAGATCGCCCCGGACGAGAGCTTCTCGCTCGAGCGGTCGGCACTCCTCGACACGATCCTGAGGGTGAGCCGCTCGGCCTCGCGGGACGAATCGCGTCCCGTCCTGACGGGCGTGCTCGTCCGCTTCGAGGCCGGGAAACTGGTCATGGCCGCCACCGACTCGTACCGGCTCAGCGTGAAGGAGACCGAGATCACAGAGGGCCCGGCCGGCGAGGTCGAGGCGATCGTTCCCGCCAGAGCCCTCTCCGAGCTTGCCCGGATCGCGCAGGCGAGCGACGCGGACTCGCTCACCGTCGGGATCCAGGAGAACCAGATCGTCTTCGGGGTCGACGACGTGTGGTTGACCGCGCGGCGGATCGACGGGCAGTTTCCGAACTACCGCCAGCTCCTCCCGGAGACCTTCGAGGCCGAGGTCGAGCTTCCACGCGAGGAGTTGCTCGACGTCGTCCGCCGTACTGGGCTCATGGCCCAGCGGAAGTCCCCGCTCCGCCTGCGCTTCGAGGAAGGCCAGCTCACGATCTCGGCGCAGACGCAGGACGTCGGAGAGGCGCACGAATCGCTGCCCGCTGCGTACACGGCCGACCCGATCGAGATCGGTTTCAACGCGGAGTTCCTGCGCGACGGCCTCGAGTCGCTCGAGGACGACCAGGTACGGCTGAAGCTGATCAGCCCGCTGCGCCCAGGTCTCATCCAGGGCGCGGGAGACGATTTCCTGTACCTGATCATGCCGATCCGCCTCGCCGGCTGATCGTCGACCACGTCTCCCTCCGCGACTTTCGCTCGTACGCCACGCTCGAGCTCGACCTGGTGCCCGGCCTCGTCGTCGTGACCGGAGAGAACGGTGTCGGCAAGACCAATCTCCTGGAGGCGATCCACGTCGGCAGCCAGGGCTTCTCGCCGCGGACGAGAGCGGAGGCCCGCCTCGTTCGTTTCGGCCAGGACGCCGCGCGAGTGGCCCTGTCGGTCGAAGATCGGAGCGTGGCCGTTACGACACAGGTGACGATCGCGCCTCGCGACAAGCGGGTGCTCGTGAACGGCGCTGCGGTGCAGGGTCCCGACGAGCTCAGAGGGAGGCTCGCGACCCTCGTTTTCCTGCCGGATCGACTTGCGGTCGTGAAAGGCGGCCCTCTCGTCCGGCGTGCCTACGTCGACAGGATGCTTGGAAGGATGCTGCCGGCCCGAGCGGGGCTCTCGTCCGAGTACAGCCGCTCGCTCGCGCAGCGAAACGAGGCTCTCCGCCGCGTGCGTGCCGGCACGTCCACCCTCGAGGCGCTCGAGCCGTGGACCGAGCGGGTGGCGGCACTCGGAACCGAGCTCGACGCTGCCCGAGTGGAGCTGGTCGCAAGGCTTGCACCGGGCTTCGCGGTCGCCGGCGAACCCCCCGGGCCCGACGAGATCACGTTGGGCTAAGACCCTCGCCCA
>JBPCPR010000256.1:0-7554 GCA_050998925.1 Gaiellaceae bacterium | reverse complement strand
CGTGCTCCTGACGCGGAGCTACTGGCGGGCGTGACCGGGGCTCCTCGCGTGCGTCGAATTCTCGCCGTCGACCTCGGTGGAGCGCTCAACCTCGTGGGAGCTCTCGTCAAGTATCTGAGCCTCGTCTTCCTGCTCCCGGCGGGCGTCGCCCTCGGCTACGGAGAGAGCGCGTGGCCGTTCGTGCTCTCTGCCGTCGTGACCGTTCTGGCCGGGTGGAGCCTCGAGCGGGTCACGCAGGGGAAGGACAGGATCGGCATGCGCGAAGGCTTCCTTGTCGTCGCTCTCACCTGGCTTCTGGCTGCGCTCTTCGTCTGCCTCCCGTACCTGTTCGCCGACGACCCTCAGCTCGGAAGCCCCCTGAACGCCTACTTCGAGTCCATGTCGGGCCTGACGACGACGGGGGCCAGCGTCCTCACCGACATCGAGGCCTTGAACCACTCGCTCGCGATGTGGAGGCAGTTCTCCCAGTGGATCGGTGGCATGGGGATCATCGTGCTCGCACTCGCCGTCCTGCCACGTCTTCGCGTCGGTGGGCGCCAGCTTCTCGAGTCAGAGCTCCCGGGACCGGACGTGGAGAAGCTGACCGTGTCGATCCGCACGGTCGCCCGCCGGCTCGGGGTTCTCTACCTGGCGCTGACGGTGCTGATGGTGCTGGTCCTGGCGGTCATCGGCTGGACGGGGCTCGACGAGCGCATGAACCTGTTCGAAGCAGTCGCGCACGCATTCGCGACGCTCCCGACGGGCGGCTTCTCGACACAGGCGCGCTCGATCGAGGGCTTCTCGGCCGCGACGCAGTGGGCGATCGTCGGCTTCATGGCTCTGGCAGGGGTGAACTTCGCACTCATGTACAGGGCCGTCCTCCGGCAGGGTCGTCCATGGCGCGACGAGGAGCTTCGGCTCTACGTGTTCCTGCTCCTCGGAGCCTCCGTGGTTCTCTTTGCCAAGCTCGTGGGGCGGGAAATCTACGAGGGCGAGGAAGCGGTCCGCCACTCGGTCTTCCAGACGGTCTCGATCATGACGACGACCGGTTACGCGAGCGCCGACTTCAACGAATGGCCGATCTTCGCCGGGATGGTGCTCGTCGCGCTCATGCTCATCGGCGGCTCAGCAGGGTCGACTGCGGGCGCGATCAAGGTCGTGCGCCTGCTCGTGCTCACGCGCATCCTCCGCCGAGAGCTCGACCAGACGGTGCATCGGGAGGCGGTCGTGCCGATCCGGTTCAACGGCTCGGCGCTCGACGAGCGGACGGTGCGGAGCGTGGGCGCGTTCGTCCTCCTCTATCTCGTTGTCTTCGCGCTCGGCACGCTCGGGCTCGTGATCTCCGAGGCGATCAACACGGCCCGGACCGACCTGGACTGGCCGGACGCAATCTCGGCCACGGCAACGACCCTCGGGAACGTCGGCCCGGGACTCGGCTTCCTCGGCCCGATGGGCTCCTTCGACTCCTTCAGCGACTCCTCGAAGGCCATCCTCATCGCCCTCATGTGGATGGGCCGCCTGGAGCTCATTCCCGTCGTCATCCTCCTGACTCGCAACTACTGGCGCGCCTAGCTCTGACTCCGTCCGTCCGATTCGCTTCTTAGCCTCTCGCCCATGGACGGAGATGCGCTCCGCAGGGGAGTCGCCGAGTTCGTCGGCGTGTTCGCCCTGACCCTCGTCGGCGTCGGCGCGATCGCGGTCGGGGCCGACCTCGTCGGCGTGGCGCTGGCACACGGGCTGGTCATCGCCGTGATGGCCTCCGCGGTCGGACACATATCGGGCGGCCACTTCAACCCTGCGGTGACGTTCGGGTTCGTCGTCACCGGCCGCATGGCGCTACCGCTTGCCGTGGTCTACTGGGTCGCGCAGTTCGCGGGAGCGATTTTCGCGGCGCTGCTTCTGATCGAGCTCCTGCCGGAAGCGCTCCGGGATCCCGTCAATCTTGGTGCGCCGGCGCTCGCGGCCGGAATCGGTGTCGGAGACGGCGTCGTGCTCGAGGCCATACTGACCTTCTTCCTGGTCTGGGTGATCTTCGCGACCGCCGCCGACGAGCGCGGCACCTTCAAGTCGATTGCCGGACTTACGATCGGCCTCACGGTCACGTTTGCCATCCTGTTCGCCGGCCCTCTGACCGGGGCGGCGTTGAACCCCGCCCGGGCCTTCGGGCCTCAGCTAGTCGGCGGCCACTGGGCGGACGCATGGATCTGGTACCTCGGGCCGGTCCTCGGCGCGGCGGCGGCAGCCCTGCTCTACCAGTTTCTCTACCTTCGCCCGCTGCGCCCGGTCCCGGTCGGACCGCCAGAGACCGGGCTCGACGAGCCCCGGCCCGGCGAGACCGCAGCTTCCTAGCTGGACTAGGAGGGCTCGTTCCACCAATCCCCTAGTCCGGGAGGGCTTCCTCGAGGGCGTCCCGCGCCTGGGCAAGAGCCTTTGGCGTGATCGTATGGTCGACGGCATCCTCGCGATAGCGGACGTCGAGGCCGGCCATGACGAGGCGGTCGCGCGCGTCTCGCCCCCACTGGGCCCCGATCACCGGGTCGTTCGCCCCGTGCGAGATCGACACCGGTAGGGCGGCCCGCGACGCGAGGTCGAGCTCGAGGCCTTCGACTCTCGGGATGAACCCGCTCAGCGCCAGGATTCCGGCGGGTTTCGGGCGGGAAGCCGCGAGCCCGAGCGTGTATGACATGACCGCCCCCTGGGAGAACCCTCCCAGAACCGTGCGCTCGGGTGGCACGGCCAGCTCTGCGAGGATGGCGTCGAGCCAGGTCGATGCCCGCTCGAAGGTCGTGAAGAACGTGTCCGGATCGGGATAACCAACCTGCCGGACCACGTACCAATGCGCCCCGCCCGGTGGAAGGGTAAGCGGCCCGCGCGGGAGGATTCCGACCAGGCGCTGTTCGCGGTCCAGGACCGATAGGAGCGGCTCGAGATCGAACTCGTTCGCTCCGCGGCCGTGCATGAGGACGAGCGCTCCCCGAGGCTCTCCTTCCGGCTCTCGCACCCGGTAGGTGAGACCTCCTGCTTCCACGGCGGCCCGAGCTTACCGGCGGCCGGGCGGGGTTGAACGCGAGCTAGTCATCGTCGTCATCGTCGTCATCGTCGTCGCTGTCCCGGTCGGGCTTCCCGCCTCGCTTGTCGTCGTCCTTGTCCTTGTCCTTGTCGGGCTTCCCGCCGCGCTTGTCATCGTCGTCGTCGTCCCTGTCCCGGTCCGGCTTCCCGCCGCCGCGCTTGTCGTCGTCATCGTCATCGTCATCGTCGTCCCTGTCCCGGTCGGGCTTCCCGTCCCGCTTGTCGTCGTCATCGTCGTCGTCCCGGTCCCGGTCGGGTTTCCCGCCGCGGCGCTTGCCGTCATCGTCATCGTCGTCGTCCTTGTCGGGCGCGCGCCCCGAGCCCGGCGGCGCCACCGACGGAGGAGTCGTGCCCGGAGGCTGGGTCGGCTCCAGGGGAGTTCCGCCGCCCCCACCACTGCCACTGCCGCCGTCTCCGCCACCACTACCAGCGCCTCCGCCGCCACTGCCGCTCCCTCCACCAGAGCTCGGAGCTCCGTCGCCGCTTCCGGGCTGACCGGCGCCCACACGGGGGCCGCCGGACGTCGAAAGACCCGTGGACACGGTGGAGCCTCCGCCGCTACCGGCCGAGGACGTGCTTGAAGACCCGCCCTCCGTCTCACCTTGGGAGGGACCCGACGGTGCGAGGCCCTGCACCTCGATGACCGGCGTCTCCCCTTGGGTCGGCCCGAGCGGGGCGGGGAGGAGGGCGGTGAGCTCGACCTGGGTGATGATCCTTGCAGCGAGCAGGAGCACGGCGAAGACGCCTCCAACGGCAAGACCCCATAGCACGGCTCCGATCATTTTCCTCATCGACCTACCAACACTTCTATCGGCCGCGGCCGCAGAGTCCATGACCATCATTCGACCGGCACCCCTTCGTCCCCCAGTACTTCCCTCAGCATAAGCGCATTTACAGGGGCCTGCGCGACCCAAATGTTCCCGTCCGAGCTCGGGCTGCGGCCGTTGTTGTTGAAGAATGCGAAGGCCTGCTCCGCTTCCCCTGCAACCATGCCGAGCGGGCCCGACCACTCGCGGAGCTCGTCCTCGGAGTAAAGATAGTTGAAGCGTTCGGCGGCGCTTTTACCGCGGGCGTTCCAGGTCGAGGCGTTGCGGCCGTGGAAGCGGACATAGGCCGTCGGGCTCGTCAGGGCGACGACAGTGGGCACGAGGTTCTTCGCCTCGGTCTTGGGCGCGTCCACGATCACGTTGGTCGCTCCCAGGCGCTCGAGGAACGCGAGCGTGTCCGCACGACGGTCCTCGTCGAGCCAGCTCCGATGCCGGAACTCGACGAGCATACCGTACCCCTCGAGCCGCTCGCGGGCCCACTCGAGGTAGGCCAGCGAGGAGTCGCGGTAGACGATGTAGGACGGGAACTGAAGCAGGATCCCGCCGAGCTTGCCGGCCGTACGCAGCGGCTCGAGCCCGGAGAGAAACCGCGCGAACACCTCGGCGCGAAACTCCCTCGACGGCCGGTCGACGCGTCCACGGTCGTCAGTCTGGACGGCGTCCCGGAGGTCGGGCGGAAGCTGCTCGACCCGGACGGGATGGCGGGTCATGACCCCGAACGCCTTCACGTGAAAGACGAACCCGTTCGGGGTCCGTTCGGCCCAGCGTGCGGCCAGCTCCGGTTCGGGCAGCCGATAATAGGTGGAGTCCACCTCGACCGCGCCGAAGTGCGCGGCGTAGTGCCGAAGACGTGCCTCCGCCGCCTTCACCTCACGTGGGTACCAGTGCTCGACGAGCGACTTGTCGGCCCAGGAGCAGGTGCCGACGCGGATTCGAGTGGCCATGCGCGCAGCTTACGAAGTGCCCGGGGACGGGCGGAGAGGCTGAAAGCCCGCATCCGTTCCCCCGGGACAAGGGACCGTCCCCGAGCAGACTCGACCTTACTGTTCGGAGCGCTCCAGAGCTAGTCCGGCGGCTGGAGAAGCGAGCGTCAACGGCCCCGCCGAACCCTTGCTGAGCGCGCCCGGATGAAAGATGCAAAGGTCAACATTGCGCCAGCAAGGGCCGCAGGCCCTAACCGTCCAGACCCAGGAGGCCACCATGGCGAAGCTTGTGAACTGCCAATGCGGACAGACCGTCCGAGGCGAAACCGACGACGAGCTCGTCGCGAACGTCGAGGCTCACGTCCAGAGCCACCACCCCGAGCTGGTCGGGAAGATGACTCGCGAAGACGTCATGGCGATGGCTGAAGAAGCCTGACCCGATTCAGGCCCTTGTCGCCCAGGCGCTCTGGCTCCGTCCGAAGTCCGGGCGAGCGTAGCTCCAGCGGCGAGTGGTCCACCTGGCCGGGAGCCGTAGCGGGCTCAGGCGAGCGCGGCGCGTTCAACTTCAAGGTAGGACGCCGCGAAATCGGCCATCTGCATGGCGACCACGCCTTCCACACCGGCTTTCCGAAGGCCATCTGGAAGGAGCTCCACGAGGAGGGGCGCATCGACTACCACCCGGTTTTTCCCGGTAAGCCCGGCTACGCCGCACGCAGGATCGAGACCGAGGGCGACGTTCTCCGTAATCGCGCTGCTCCGGTTGACCTACGAGCGAGCAGTCGCACGCGACGCCTCGCGGGCGCCGGCGGCATGACCTGCACACGAGGGACGTCCGGGCCCGAGAAGTGGAGCCGAGAGCAGCGGCGGGGGTGGGATTCGAACCCACGAGGCGCTTGCGCGCCCAACGGTTTTCAAGACCGCCCCTTTCAACCGCTCAGGCACCCCGCCGGGGAGCGATTGTAGTCGCGGCCACGTAGAAACGAAGTCGGCTCCGTCTACCCCACGTTAGAGTCGCCCGGCGTGGGCGAACGCGTCACCCTCGAGAACTGGAAGCGCCCTCCGCACCTGCGCTGGGCCTACCAGCACGTGCGGGAGCTCGTGCCGACCGCCCGGATCGCGCGCGGCGAGGGGCCGCCGCGCCTTCTCGAGCGGCGACCCGTCGATCTCCTCGGCATCGAGCACCCGTCCCCCGACGGGTCAGCCACCACCGTCGGCGGCATGCTCGCCGACACCTCCACCGACGGCTTCCTCGTCCTTCACCGAGGCGCGATCGTGACCGAGCTCTACGAGAACGGAATGTCGCCGGCGGGCGTCCATCTCCTCCAGTCGGTCTCGAAGTCGGTTGCGGGATCGGTCGCAGGCATCCTGGCCGGGCGCGGCGAGCTGGATCCAGAGGAGCAGGTCGTCCACTACGTGCCTGAGCTCGCCGGCGGGAGCTTCGATGGCGCCACAGTCCGTCATCTCCTCGACATGCGCACCGGCACGCGCTTCTCGGAGGTCTACGACGACCCCGAGTCGGACATCCTTCTGTACGAGCCCGTGATCGGCTGGTCCCCGCCCCGCGGCCCGCTTCTCGCGCCGGACACGTGGGCATATATCGCCTCGCTCGAGAACGAGCGCCAGCACGGCGACATCTTCGAGTACCGGTCGGTGCTGACCGACCTCCTCGGCTGGCTCCTGGAGCGCGTCGCAGGCGTGCGCTACGCCGATCTCGTGTCGCGGGAGCTCTGGAGCCGCATCGGCGCCGAGCAGGACGCGGAGATCACCGTCGACCGCCACGGCTGCGCGCTTGCGGACGGCGGCATGAGCGCGTCGCTCCGAGATCTCGGCCGGTTCGGACAGATGATCCTGGAGGGCGGCCGAGTGGACGGGGAGCAGATCGTTCCCGCTGAGTGGATCGAGGACACGCGGCGGGGCGGGGACGATGCCTCACGCTCGGCCTTTGCCGCGAGCGACGAGGGCGCCAAGCGGCCCGGGTGGTCGTATCGGAACAAGTGGTGGGTGCTCGATCCCGACCGCGGCACGATCGCGGCGCTCGGGATCCACGGTCAGACCATCTACGTGGACCCAGAGGCCGAGCTCGTGGGCGTGAAGCTCTCGACCTGGCCGGTGGCGGACGAGGATCCGCTCTGGGACCTCGAGCTAGACGCCTTCGCGGCGATCGGTCGGGAGCTCTCGGGTTAAGGCCTGATGCGAAAGTTCGGCCGGGCCGGATGACGCCCCAGACACGGCGCTGGATCAGCACCGTCGCTCACGGCACGTAGCGCTGCTACGCACCGCGAGCGACCGCGGGTGCCAGCTTGGTCTGGAGCGCCCCCGGCGGCGGCCGAATTTCACACCAGCCCTTAGTTCGTGATCCGCTCGGGCGCCCCGAATGGTTGGAGTGCCTCGGGAACCGCGATCGACCCGCTCCCGTCCTGGAAGTTTTCGAGAATTGCCAGCATCGCTCGTGCCGTCGCCGCGGTCCCGTTCAGCGTGTGCACGAGCTCGGGCCCGTGGTCGCCCCGGAAGCGCACGTCGAGGCGTCGGGCCTGATAGTCCGTCGTGTTCGAGCACGAAGTGATCTCCCGGTAGCAACCCTGGGCCGGGAACCACGCCTCGATGTCGTACTTCTTCGCCGCAGCGCCTCCGAGATCGCCGGCTGCGATGTTGACGACGCGGTAAGGAAGGCCGAGCGCCTGCACGAGGCCCTCCTCGAGCTCGAGGATCCGCTCGTGCTCGGATGCCGACGACTCCGGCGGGCAAAACACGAACAT
>JBPCPR010000232.1:0-3850 GCA_050998925.1 Gaiellaceae bacterium | reverse complement strand
TCGCGGGCATCGTCGTCGATCACAGGCCCGACATCGGTGTCCTCCTCGCCCGGATCAGCCGCCTTCAAGGCCTCGACCTTCGGCAGGAGCTTGGTGACGAAGTCGTCGTAGACCTGGCGGCTCACGTAGACGCGCTGCACCGAGATACAGCTCTGGCCGGCGAACGAGAAGGCGTGGGCAGCGACCTTCGAGGCGGCGTCCTCGATGTCGGCGTCTCCCTCCACGATGACCGGGGTCGAGTTCCCGAGCTCGAGCGACACCTTCTTTCGGGCAGCCCGCTCGCGGAGCTTCCAGCCGACTTCGGAGGAGCCAGTGAAGGTGATCATCCGCACACGCTCGTCCTCGCCCAGGACGTCGCCGATCGCGGCCGACGGCCCCACCACCACGCTCAGCCACCCCGGTGGCAGCCCGGCCTCCACCTCGAGCTCGGCGAGGAGCAGCGCGGAGACCGGCGTCTGGCCGGCGGGCTTCAGGACCACGGCACAGCCCGCGGCGAGCGTGGGCGCGATCTTGTGGGCCACGAGGTTCAACGGGAAATTAAAGGGTGCGATGGCGCCGACGATCCCGATCAGGCGGCGCATGGTGTAGGCGACCTTGCCGAGACCCGCCTGCGACGCGCCCATCGGGACGACGTCGCCACTCAGGGTGCGGGCTTCAACCGCCGACATCGTGAAGGTCGAAACGGCGCGCTGCGCCTCGACACGCGCGGCCTTCAGGGGCTTTCCGGCCTCCATGCAGATCGTTCGGGCGAGCTCGCCCTCGTGCTCGCGCAGGAGCTCGGCGACGCGGTCGAGAATCTCGGCCCTCCGGACGGCGGGCAGCGGCTCCCGCATCGCGCGCTCGGCCGCATCGACGGAACGCCGCGTCTCTTCCGCACCCGCGCGCGGGACCCGGGCGACCACCTCTCCGGAGAAGGGAGATCGAACCTCGTGCCACTCGCCGGTCTCGATCCACTCGCCTCCGACCAGGAGCTTCTTCTCGGTCAGCGTCACGGCCACGGCCCTAGGATACTGCGCTCGAGTGGGCCGCGAGATCCGCAGGGTAGGGGTGGTCGGGCTCGGCACGATGGGCGCCGGGATCGCCCAGGTCTGCGTGCAGGCTGGCTTCGAGACCGTGGGCGTCGAGGTGAGCGGAGAGCTCTGCGAACGGGCGCGCGGTACGATCGACCACTACCTTTCGCGAGGCGTCGAGAAGGACCGTTTGGGCGTCGACGAACGCGAGGCGGCCCTGGCCCGCCTGACGACCTCGACCCGCAGAGCGGACCTCGGCGGCTGCGATCTCATCATCGAGGCGATCGTCGAGGAGCTCGAAGCCAAGCAGGAGCTCTTCCAGGAGCTCGACGGGATCACGGACGCCGGCGCGGTCCTCGCCACGAACACCTCGGCGCTGGCCGGCACCGAGATCGCGTCGGCGGTCGAGCGGCCCGAGCGGGTGGTGGGCCTGCACTTCTTCAATCCGGCACCGGTCCTCCCCCTGGTCGAGGTGGTGCGGACGGACCTCACGTCGGACGAGGCCTACGAGCGCGCTTTCGGGTTCGCCGAGGCGCTCGGAAAGGAGCCCATCCGCTGCAACGACACACCCGGCTTCGTCGTCAACCGGATCCTGATCCCGCTCCTGAACGACTGCGTGCGGGTCCTCGACGAGGCCGGGGTGACACCGTCAGATCTCGACCGGGCGATGCGGTTCGGGGTGAACTGGCCGATCGGGCCATGTGCGCTCCTCGACCTGATCGGGCTCGACGTGCACGTGCATGCGAGCCACGCGCTCCGGGAGAAGCTCGGAGAGCCCCGGATGGCGCCTCCACCGCGACTCGTCAGCATGGTGGAGAGGGGCGAGCTCGGTCGGAAGAGCGGCCAGGGCTTCTTCGCCTACGACTAGGGTGCCGTCCGGTCGCCGGCGTACCGTCACGAGGCGTGACGATGTGCACGCTCTGCAGGCGCAACCTCATGGCGGGAGAACGCTTCCGTCTCTGGCAGGTGAATGCTTCGGCGGAGCGCCGCCGGGCGGTCTGCGGGCTCTGCGAGCGGGAGGCGGCTCAGGAGGGGTGGGTTCGGGTCGTCCAGCCGATGGCGCGTGAGAACGCGGTCGGCCTGCGAGGCACCGTGCGCCTGGTCGCCTAGAGAAACCATCCCGGGTAGATTCTGGGTCAGCTCGAGGGCCGCGAGCCGCTCGTGCTTGCTCCCGACCACCGGACAGAGGAGGCGCCGTGGAACACCATGGTTCGGAGAGCTATTTCGTCGTCGGTGAGGGGTTGCTCGCAGAGAGCGTCGGAGGTCGGGATCGCACGCTCTCGGCGCCTCTCGAGGCGCTGGCGCCGCCGTTTCGCTTCTCGCGGCTGGGGCCGAACGGGATCCAGCGCCAGCTCGGTGAGCTCAACCGGAAGAGGATCGCCAGCGCTATGGCCGCTGGCGGCGGCGGCTCGTCGCAGATCCCCGCAGGCTTCACGTACCTCGGTCAGTTCACGGATCACGACCTCACCTTCGACAAGACCAGCGTCATGCTCGGTCAGAACGTCTCCCCGGCGCAGCTCCTGCAGGCGCGCTCGCCGAGTCTCGACCTCGATTCGCTGTACGGAGCTGGTCCGGCGGATCCCGGGTCGGCCAAGTTCTACGCGGCTGACGGTCTGCATCTGAAGGTCGGAAAGACGCGCGCCGAGGCAGGGATCGGACCGAAGCAGGGCTTCGACCTTCCGCGCGGCGCCGGAACGACGGTGGTTGCGAAACGCAAGGCGATCATCCCGGACCCGAGAAACGACGAGAACCTCGCGGTCGCTCAGACCCATCTGGCCATGATCCGCTTCCACAACCGCGTCGTCGACACCCTCCCCGCCGCGGTGCCGCCGGCGCAGCGCTTCGACAAGGCACGCGAGCTCGTCACGAAGCACTACCAGTGGATGCTTCGAACCGATTACCTCCCCCGAATCTGCGCGCCGGGCGTCGTGAACAACGTCTTCACGAGTGGCAGGAAGGCGTTCGAGGTCGGCGTGGCTCCGACCGACGTCCCGACGATACCGATCGAGTTCTCCGTGGCCGCGTTCCGGCTCGGGCATTCGATGATCCGGAGGGCCTACAACTGGAACAGGATCTTCGACGACGGCATCGGCACCCTCGACCTCCTGTTCGCGTTCTCGGCGACAGGCGGCGACCTCGGCGGCGGGCCGCGTCTTCCGAGCACCTGGATCGCAGATTTTCGCCGCCTCTACGACTTCAAGGAGGCCGGGAAGGCGAATCTCGCCGTGCCGGCGAGCAAGTTCAACCGGGCCATGCGCATCGATACGACGCTCGTGAACCCGCTGAAGAATCTGCCGGCGAAGTCGTTCGGAGGGCCTGAGGTGCCGTTCAACGACCCGAGGGCCAACCTCGCGTTCCGGAACCTGACCAGGGCGAGGATGGTCAGGCTGGCGACCGGCCAGCAGATGGCGGCCTTCCTGAAAAACAAGGGAGTGACGCTGACCAAGCTCACGAAGGCGCAGATCCGGGATGGCAACAACGCCGCCGACCTCGGCGCGCTGACCCAGGCTCAACGTGCCGCGCTCCTCAAGGACACGCCGCTCTGGTTCTACATCCTGCGCGAGGCCGAACTGAACGGCGGCAAGCTAAAAGGAGTCGGCGCGCGCATCGTCGCGGAGACGTTCCACCGTGCGATGGAAGGCAGCCAGGCCTCCATCGTCCGCGACCCGACGTGGCATCCTACCCTCGGTCCGAACAACACGACGTTCCGGATGGTCGACCTGCTGTTCTTTGCCTTCGAGGGAAAGAAAGCTCTGCTCGCTCCGCTCGGGTAGCCAACCCGTCCGGGCGCCTCGGAAGGCGCTACTGGCCGGCCGATGTACCGGAGCTGAACCTCAGGC
>JBPCPR010000226.1:0-4322 GCA_050998925.1 Gaiellaceae bacterium | reverse complement strand
CGTGACACGAGGCTCGACAGGACCGACCTGAAGACCTTCGTGCTCGATGTCGGCGGAATCGACTAGGGAACGGCGGGCGTGCCCCGCCTCCACGGCCGTACGGCCTACGTCGCGCTGCTCGCCCTCGGGGGCCTCGACGCGGCCGGGTACAGCGTCATCGCTCCCGTCGTCCCGGCGATCTCGGAGGACACCGGAGCCGGACCGTGGGTGATCGGGCTGCTCGTCTCCTTCTTCGCGATCGGGCAGGTCGTGGGCTACCCCCTGGCCGGGCGCGGCATTCAGCGACGGAACGCCGCCTGGGTTCTCGGCCTCGCGCTCGCCTGCATGGCCGTCGGCGATCTCGCGTTCGTCCTGGGCGAGGGGCTCTGGGTCTACTTTCCGGCCCGCCTGCTCCAGGGGGTCGGTGCCGGCGGGCTCTGGCTCGGGGTCGTGTTCGGTGTGCTGGAACGGTTCCCGGGCGAGGAGTACCGGCGGCTGACGGGAATTCTCGGCGCGTACTCGATCGGCGCCGTCGCAGGGCCGGCTCTGGGCGCGATCGGCGGTATCCGGGGGCCGTTCCTGGCGCACCTCGTTCTGGTTTGCGTGGCCGCGTTCGTGGTCTGGGGCCTCGGGGCGCCGAGTGAACGGCCGGCCTTCGGGTCCGAGCGTGCCGCACTGCGGGCGCCGGGATTCAGGCTCGCATCGGCGGCCATCATCCTGGTCGCTCTCTCGCTCGGAACGCTGGAGGGCCCGTTGCCGCTGCACTTCGACGATCTTCTGAGCCAGAGCCGGATCGGGCTCCTCTACCTGGCTACGTCGCTCATGGTCGGGCTGAGCGCGATGCTCGCCGGCCGCGTGCAGCCGAGGGTTGCGCTTGCGCTCGGAGCCTCCTTCCTCGTCGGCGGCATCGCGCTCGCAGGGGCCACCGACACCGTTCCCTGGTGGGTGGCGGCGAGCGCGATCGTCGGGATTGGGCTCGGTGCCGGCGAGGCCGGCTCGATCGGGATCCTGCTCGAGACCGTCGGGACGGATCGCATAGTGCTGGCGCTCGTCGTCTGGTCGCAGCTCTGGGCCTTCGGTTACCTCGTCGGGCCCGCGGCGGCGGGCGGCGTCGCCGACGCCCTCGGCTTTGGAGCAGTGGGCATCGTCCCGTTCGGCGCCGCGCTCGTCGTGGCGGTCGCGTTCCTCCGCGCGCCGAAGCCACGGGCGACCCCCGTTTAGATGGTTGATCGGTAATTGGCATGCCCGCGGGGACGGGCCGCCATCCGTGGGGTGCTAGTTGTCGATCAATCATCAAAGCTACAGCTGCGCGGCCGGCTCGAGCACGAGGCGCTCCCGCCGGTAGGGGAGGGGCACGGCGGGATCATCCGAGTCGATCTCGCGGGCGAGCCGGTGTCCGTCGAAGATCGCGTCCGCGACGATCCGCGGAGCGACGCAGTCTCCGACCCGGTAGACGGCCTCGACCCCGTTCTCGGCCAGGCCGGCGGGCTCCGCCGCGAGCTCCAGGTAGAGCTCGTCGCTCGAGAGCCGCTGGCTGACCAGCACGACCGCATCGGCTTCCAGCTCGAGCGGCTCGCCGTACTCGTCGGTCCCCGTCAGGCGCCCGGCCTCGATGCCGGCGAGCAGGAAGCCGCGTCGCTGAGCGATCCCGACGCCGTGCAGGTGCTGGCGGAGCAACGGTCCCTCGAGCGTCTGGTCGGCGTACGGCGCCACCAGCTCGAGCGCAGTCGCGAGCTCGACGGCATGGCCCTCCGAGGAGAGCTTCTCCGCGAGTCCCGCCGCCATGAAGTAGCCCTCTGCGTCCCACACCACGACCCGGTTCCCCGGCGGGCGCTTGCCGTCGACCATGATCTGCTCCGGAGTCAGCACGTGGGGGAGCGACGCGTCGGCGCCCGGAATCGGCTCGTGCGTGATCCCGTTCAGGCCGTTCCCCGCCCAGCGTGCTCCGGTTGCGCAGACCACGAGCTCCGCGCCGTACTCACGCACGTCGGCCGTCGAGAGCCGCGTGCCGGTGATCACCTCGACGTTTCGGAGCTTCCCGAGCTGGATGCGGCGCCAGTTGACGACCCGCGCCCACTCACCGAGACCCGGGAGCTCGGGGATCCAGCGCATGCCGCCCCCGATCTCCCGTTCGGCTTCGACCAGGTGCACCCGCCGGAAGCCGCGCTTCCCGAGCACGATCGCGCATTCCATCCCGGCCGGCCCGGCCCCGACCACGAGCACGTCGCGGTCGGCGTTCCCGGCCGGCTCGAAGCGCTCCGGGTGCCAGCCGCGCCGGTACTCCTCGCCCGCGGTCGCGTTCTGGGTGCACCCGAGGTGATGCCCGGCCTCCGACTTCGAGATGCAGATGTTGCAGCCGATGCACTCCCGGATCTCGCCGTAGAGCCCCTCCTCCACCTTGGCGGGAAGAAAGGGATCGGCGATCGACGGGCGGGCTGCGCCGATCAAGTCCCAGGCACCGGAATCGACGATCTCCGCCATGCGGTCCGGGTTCGTCAGCCGAGCGACGCCCACGATCGGCTTGGCCGTGGCCTCGCGGACGCGGCCGGTCCACTCGAGCTGGTACCCCTCGGCGAAGAAGCGGGAGGCGCCGGAGTCCTTCGACCACTCGGCGATCGAGCCGACGTTGACGTCCCAGAGGTCCACGAGGTGGTCGGCGAGGCGGATGAACTCGAGGCTTTCCTCGAGCTCGACGCCGGCCGGGCCGAGCGCGTCGACGCATGTCCTCACCGCGACGGCGCAGTCGTCTCCGACCGCTTCGCGGACGACCTCGAGGGTCTCGAGCCAGAACCGGGCTCGGTTCTCCAGTGAGCCTCCGTACACGTCGGTCCGCTTGTTGTAGAACGGGGAGAGAAACTGCAACGGCAGGTAGCTGTGGCCGCCGTAGACGTAGACGATGTCGAATCCCGCGGCGCGCGATTCTCTGGCGGCGAAGGCCCAGTCCGCCTGAACCCGCCTGATGTCCGCCTGCTCCATCGCCTTGGGCACGTAGATCGGGTCGTAGTCGCTTGCGAGCTGCGAGGGGCCGATGGCCGGCCAGCGCGACTGCCGCGTGTGAGCATGGCCGCCCGAGTGGGTCAGCTCGATGCCGGCGAGCGCGCTGTGCTCGTGGGCCTCGTCACACATGAAGGCCAGATTCCTGGTGTCGTCCTCGTCCCAGAGCCGGGAGGAGACATAGGGCGACTCGTCCGAGTCCGCGCTCACCGGCGCGTACTCCGTGCAGACGGCGGCCCAGCCTCCCTCCGCCTTCATACCGCGGAACCGTGCCTGGGAGCCCGGTTTCTCGGTGCCGAAGCCGGTGCAGTGCGGAACGGCATAGAAGCGGTTCTTGAGGGTCTTCGGCCCGATCTTCACAGGCTCGAAGAGAACGTCGTGCTTGCGATCGCGCGCCACGGGGAGAGTCTACGATCTCGCCGTCCGTCAGCTCGCGCGTGGGTAGGATCGCCGGATGGCTCAGGCCGTCCGGACGCGTATCGGCGGGCACGTCGTCGTCGAGAGCCCCGAGGCACTCGGAGCCGACACGGTCTTCGGGCTCCCCGGGATCCATGCGCTCGCGATCTGGGACGGTCTCCGCGAGAGCCGCCTGCACTACCTGGGCTTTCGCACCGAGCTGAACGCCGGCTTCGCCGCGGACGGCTATGCGAGGGCCTCTGGGAGACCAGCCCCGCTCCTGCTCTCGACCGGGCCGGGCGCGCTCAACTCGCTGACCGCGCTCATGGAGGCCTCGAGCGCCCACGTGCCGGTGGTGGCGATCGCGAGCCAGATCCCGCGCGAGCTGATCGGCCGGGGCCGGGGCTACCTGCACGAGCTCCGCGACCAGCGGGCGTCGTTCGCGCCCATCGTCAAGTGGACGGGACGCGCCGAGCGGGCCGCCGTGCTGCCCGAGCTCCTCGCCGAGGCGTGGCGCCAGGCGCTGACGCCCCCGAGCGGCCCGGTCTTCGTGGAGATTCCGGTGGACGTCTTGACGGGCGAGGCCGACGTGGCGCCGGTGGACGAGCTCGACGGGGAAGCGGAGGCGCGCACGGCCCCCGGGGTCGAGGAGGCGGCGCGCGTGATCGCTGCCGCCGAGCGCCCGGTCCTCTGGGCCGGCGGCGGCGTCAGCCGCTCCGGTGCCTGGGCCGAGCTGGCCGCCCTCGCCGAGCGGGTCCAGGCTCCCGTCGCGACGTCCTACATGGGCAAGGGGACCTTTCCCGAGGATCACCCGCTCTCAGCGGGCTCGGCCGCGGACGAGGCTGCTTTCAGGGAGCTCGTCGAGAGCGCCGACGTCCTCGTGTGCGTCGGCACCGAGCTCGGCGCGGAGACGACCGGTCAGTTTTCCCTGCAACCCGGCGGACGGATCGTCC
>JBPCPR010000138.1:0-2716 GCA_050998925.1 Gaiellaceae bacterium | reverse complement strand
GGCATGGACACCCTGCTGGATCTCCGGATCGACGCCGGGGTCATCTCGAGGATCGAGCCGGCCGGCTCGATCCTCGACTTGAACGAGCACCACGTCGTCGACGGGGCGGGGCTCGTGCTCGCGCCGGCGTTCGTGGATCCGCACGTCCACCTGCGGACGCCCGGCCGTGAGGACGAGGAGGACATCGTTTCGGGCACCCGTGCTGCGGCCGCCGGCGGCTACTGCGCCATGCTCGCGATGCCGAACACCGATCCCGTCGTCGACTCGGCGTCGGTCCTCGGCGCCCTCCTGGAGCGGGCCCGGACCGAGGCCGAGGTGCCCGTCGGGTTTCTCGCGGCGATTACAAAGGGGCAGGCAGGCGAGGAGCTGACCGAGATGGTCGAGCTCGCGGAGGCTGGGGCGGCCGGGTTCTCGGACGACGGCAGGCCCGTGGTGGCGCCATCCCTTATGCGCCGGGCGTTCCAGTACAACTCGGCCGCCGGGCGTCCGATTGCCCTCCACTGCGAGGAGCCGACGCTCTCCCGCGGCGGGCAGATGCACGAAGGAGCCGTGTCCGCCGAGCTCGGCTTCGGAGGCTATCCCGCGGTCGCCGAGAGCGTCATGGTCGGCCGCGACCTGGCTCTGGCACGCTACGAGGGCGAGGGACTCCACCTGCTCCACCTCTCCGCCCGGGAGTCGGTCGAGGAGCTTCGAGCGGCGCAGTCGGGAGGCGTCCGCGCGACCGCGGAGGTGACGCCGCACCATCTCTGCCTGACGGACGAGGCCGTCCGCAGCCTCGACTCGAACGTGAAGATGAATCCGCCGCTGCGCGCCGAGGAAGATCGAGAGGCGCTCCTCGAGGGGCTACGCGACGGCTCGATCGCCGCGATCGCGACCGATCACGCGCCGCATGCCCGGCACGAGAAGGAGGTGCCGTTCGAAGGGGCGCCTTTCGGGGTCACCGGCCTCGAGACCGCCTTCTCCGTCCTCTACACGCGGCTCGTCAGGTCGGGCCTCCTGGAGCTCGCCAAGCTGCTCGACCGGATGAGCGCCGGACCGGCCCGGATCTACGGGCTCGAGCGGCCCCGGATCGCGATCGGCGCGCCCGCGAACCTCGTGCTCCTCGACCTCGAGGCGACCTGGACGCCGGGCGAGACCGCCTTCCGCTCCAAGTCGGCCAACTCGTGGCTCCTCGGCGCCACGCTGCAGGGGATCGTGAAGCTCACGATGGCCGCGGGGCGGACGGCCCACGCAGCATGAGGGACTTCGTCGTCCTCGAGGACGGAACCGTTCTGCGGGGGCGGTCGGTCGGCGCGCCCGGGATCGCCTACGGCGAGGCCGTCTTCACCACGTCCATGAGCGGCTACCAGGAAATCGTCACCGACCCGAGCTACGCGGAGCAGATCGTCTGCTTCACCGCTCCGATGGTCGGGAACTACGGCATCTCGGACGAGCGCCTCGAATCTGCCGGTCCCTATGCGCACGCCGTCCTCATGCGCCGTGCAACCGGCACCGACTGGCTCACCTGGCTCGCGTCCCGGGGCGTGGTCGCACTGGAGGACGTGGACACGCGGGCCCTTGTCGTCGGCCTCCGCGATCGCGGCGCGATGCGGGCCGCCGCCGTGGCGGGCGAGGCGTCCGTGCACGAGGTGCTCGAGCGCGTGCATGCCGAGCCTCCGATGTCCGGCAAGGCGCTCGCCGCCGCCGTCTCGACCCCGGAGCCTTACACCGTCGGGCGTGGCGCGACCAGGGTTGCCGTGCTCGACTACGGCTGCAAGCGCTCGATCGTTCGCCGCCTGGTCTGGAACGGGGCCGGCGTGAAGGTCTATCCGCACGATACTCCGGCCGAGACGATCCTCGGCGATCGGCCCGACGGCATCCTGCTCTCGAACGGCCCCGGCGATCCGGCTCCCCTTCGCGCCCAGGCCGCGGAGGTAGCGCGGTTGCTCGGCCGGCTGCCTCTCCTCGGCATCTGCCTGGGGCACCAACTCCTCGCCCTCGCGGCCGGGCTCGAGACGTTCAAGCTCCCCTTCGGCCACCGGGGTGCCAACCACCCCGTCCTCGAGCTCGCAAGCGGGCGCGTCCTCGTCACGTCCCAGAACCACGGCTTTGCCGTGCGCGGGAGCGGCGAGGCGGTCTCACACGTCTCCCTCTACGACGGGACCGTGGAGGGGCTCTCGCTTCCGTCGCACCACGCTCGCTCGGTGCAGTTCCATCCCGAGGCCGGCCCGGGGCCGCACGACGCACACGGCCTCCTCGACGAGTGGGTGCGAGAGGTGCGCCATGCCGAAGCGGCCTGACCTCGAGTCGATCTGCGTGCTCGGCTCGGGCCCGATCGTGATCGGGCAGGCCTGCGAGTTCGACTACGCGGGGAGCCAGGCGCTGAAGGTGCTTCGGGCCGAGGGCTTCCGGACGATCGTCGTCAACTCGAACCCGGCGACGATCATGACCGACCCGGGATTCGCGGATCGAACCTACGTCGAGCCGCTCGACGCCGAGTCCGTGGCCGACGTCCTGGCGCGGGAGCGGCCGGACGCGCTCTTGCCGACCCTGGGCGGCCAGACGGCGCTGAATCTCGCGTCGGAGCTCGGCGGCTCGGGCGTCCTGGAGGCGCTCGGGGTCGAGTTGATCGGCGCCGGTCTCGAGGCGATCCGCCGGGCCGAGGACCGAGAGCTCTTTCGCGCCACCGTCGACGCCACCGGTCTCCGCGTGCCGGAGTCAGCGATCGTGACCGGCC
>JBPCPR010000131.1:0-5083 GCA_050998925.1 Gaiellaceae bacterium | reverse complement strand
AGCCAGAACCCGCCCGCGACCCGGCTGTGGCGGATCGCGACGAGGAGCCGCTGGAGCTTCTGCCGCTCTCCCGGCGGAAAGGCGGGGGTCGTCCAGGTCCAGACCATGAGCACGAGGCCGAGAGCCGCGACGGCGCCGAATGCGACCTCGGTCCCGAACCGGGCCCCGGCTCCGCCGAGGACGGGGCCGAGCAGCGCTCCTCCAACTGCCGATCCCATGGCGATTCCGAGCAGCTCGCCGCGACGCTCCTTCGGAGCGGCGGCGACCAGCCAGCTAAGTGCGCCCGTCCACGAGACCGCACTGCCGATGCCCTGGCCGAAGCGGGCCGCGTCCAGGACCCAGATCGAGTTCGCGAGCCCGAAGGCAACGCTGGTCGCGACCATGACCGCGAGTCCGATCAGCACCGTCGGCTTCACGCCGAGGCGGGAGGCGAGGAGGCCTCCGGGGATTGCGCCCGCCACGCCCCCGGCGGCATAGATGGCGGTCAGGAGGCCCGCGCCCTGCTTCGAGAGGCCGAACTCTTCCTCGTAGGTCGGGAGGAGCGGCGCGAGCGCAGCGAAGAAGATGGTGTCGACGAGGACGACCGCGCTGACGAGGAGAAGGAGACGGCGCACTCGCCGATGCTAACGAGGGCCGCTCAAGTAGGTCTGCGCGGCTGCCGACCTAGCGTGTGTGAGCAATCGACGTCGCCTCTGGGTTGTCGGGGCGGTCGCATTCCTCGCCGCGCTCCTCGTCGGGTTCGCTCTCGTCATCCTCCAGTCGCAGGCGGAAACCCGCCACGGGCTCGAGGACCGGTTTTCGCTCCGAGCAACACTCGCGGCGAGCTTCACCTCCTCCTTCGTCGATTCCGTCGTCCGGGACGAGCGCCGACTGGCCGCGCAGCGGTTGTCGAACCGGAACGTAAGCGACGGCCAGTTTCTCCAGGTGATCGAGGCGCTCGGCGTCCAGGCGGCGGTCCTCCTGGATCGCGACGGGCGCGTACTTCAGGTGTGGCCACGCAGGCCGGAGCTGCTCGGCAGCTACCTGGGCGGCAGCTACGACCATTTGGGCCAGGCGTTGCGCGGAGAAGTCGGCGTCTCGAACATCGTTCCGTCGGCGGCGAAAGGGACGCCGGTGGTGGCCTTCGCGGTTCCGTTCTCGAGCGCCGAAGGGCGAAGGGTGCTCAGCGGCGCGTTCGCGATCGGCGGGACGCCGCTCAAGGCCTACCTCGATACGGCCGCCCCGTTCGCGAGTGGCGAGCTGGCGCTTGTCGACGCGGGGGGCTCACTCGTGCTCGACAACCGGCCGGGCAAGGTTGCAACCGAGCTCGAGCGGATGGACCCGAGTTTTGTGAAGGCGATGGCCGGCCGGCTTCGTGGCGAGTACCTCCGAGACGGCGAGACGCGCTTCTTCGCCCGTCGCCCGGTCGACGGCACCCCCTGGGAACTCGTCGCCTCGGTGTCCGTCGACGCGCTGCTCGCACCCGTCTCGGGCCTGACCACGGTCATTCCCTGGATCCTGTTCGGGGTTGTCGCCGCAGCCGCCGGCGTGATGGTCGGCCTCCTCTTTCGCCTCGGCCAGCAGCGCTCACGCTTGACGACTTCGAACAAGTCGCTCGCGGGCAGGAACCGCTCGCTCGCCGGCTCGAACGACAAGCTTCGCGATCTCGACCGGCTGAAGGACGAGTTCGTGGCGCTCGTCTCGCACGAGCTGCGGACGCCGCTCACCTCGATCATCGGATACGTCAAGCTGATCCTGCGCGGACGTTCGGGCCCGGTTTCCCAGGAGCAGCGCGAGCTGCTCGGGGTGGTCGAGCGAAACTCCCTTCGGCTCCTGAGCCTGATCGGCGACCTCCTGCTCTCGGCGAAGGCCGACGCCGGCAAGCTAGAGCTCGAGTCCGAGAACGTCGACCTCGATCTTCTGGCCGCTGAATCCCTCGCGTCGGCCTGGCCGTCCGCGCAGAGCCACGGCGTCACGCTCGGTCTCGAGATCGGAGGCGGTGTGCCGGTCTACGGCGACCGCGCGCGGCTCGTTCAGCTCCTCGACAACCTGATCTCGAATGCGATCAACTTCACGCTGGAGGGGGGCCGGGTCGACGTGCGGGTGGCGCCGAACGGGAGCGTCGCGACGATCGAGGTTGCCGACACCGGCATCGGCATCCCAGCCGAGGAGCAGGGACGTCTCTTCGAGCGCTTCTTCCGCGCTTCGACCGCCACGACTCGTGAGATCCAGGGCAGCGGGCTCGGCCTCTCGGTCGTGAGGACCATCGCCGAGCTACACCGGGGGACGGTCGAGTTCTCGAGCGTCGAGGGCGAGGGGACGATGTTCCGCGTCGAGCTCCCGCTCGCGCAGCCCGATCAGGCTGCGGCGGCCTAGCCCGTGCAATGATGGTCGCCATGGCGCCGCCGAAGATCGTCATCGTCGAAGACGATCCGGACATTCGCGGGCTGCTCGAGCTCGAGCTCCGCGCGAGCGGCTACGAGACCGCGTTCGCGCGTGACGGGGTCTCGGCTCTCGGAGTCATTCGCAAGGAGCAGCCGGCGCTGATCCTGCTCGACATCGGCCTTCCCGGTGGCGACGGCTTCCTCGTCATGGAGCGGCTCAAGGACTTCGACGCTCTGGCCAACATCCCGATCGTGATCATCAGCGCTCGTACCACGCTGGAGACACGCGAGCGGGCCATCGAAGCCGGGGCGGCCGCCTTCCTGAAGAAGCCGTTCGACGCCGACGAGCTCTTGAGGACGATCGAACGGATTATCGCAGGACGCACTCCGGGCCCGCCCGGAGCCCTTCCCGCCTAAGACGATGTCGTCGGCGCGCTCCGGTCTCTAAGGCTGTAGCGCGCCCTCGGCGATGGCCGCGATGGCGCGCGCCCCCGTGGCGGCCATCCGTCCGTCGCCGTCGACCTCCGGGTTGTAGGCGGTGACCGCTGCGGCGGCCACGTCGAAGCGCTCGAAGACGGCCCCGAGCGCCGTCAGGAGCTGCTCAATGCTCAGTCCGCCGCCGGCGCTGTACTCGTTGGCCGTTCCTTCGGCCGGGGTCGAGCGAGTCGAGATCGATGTGCAGGTAGAGGCGGCCGTCGTGGTAAGGCGACGTGATCAGTCGCAACTGAATACAGTCGAATGTACTCGATGGCCGACGTTCTTCAGCTTCCCTCCTCGTTCCCCGATCACGTGCGCAGAGCGCTCGAGAGCGAGATCATCGAAGGGCGCCTCGCGCCCGGCAAACGGGTCAGCGAGGACGGGCTCGCGCGGCGCCTCGGGGTCAGCAGGACGCCGGTCCGCGAGGCGATGCGCGTGCTCGAGGGCCAGGGCCTGATCGTCCGACGCCACGGGACGGGGACCTACGTGGCGGAGCTGACGACGTTCGACGAGGCACGCGTCATCTACGAGCTCCGCCTCCCGCTCGAGGGCTATCTCGCCGAGCGCGCCGCCGAGCTCGTGACGGACGAGGAGCTCCGGGCACTCGCCCTTTTGCAGCAGGATTTCCGCCGTGTGCTCGGGCGCGCGCGGAATGCCAACACGCTGCGTGAGCTGATCGCGGCGGACGCGAGCTTCCACTGGGCGATCTACGAGGCCGCGCGCACCGATCTCGCCTCGATCTTGCGCAGCTACTGGGGCCGGGTGCAGCGCGAGCTCTATCACCGCGCGTACGGGCGCGACGACTTGAGCGAGTTCGGCGACCAGCACGAGGCGATCGCCGCCGCGCTCGAGCAGGGCGACCCGGACGCAGCGCACTCGGCCATGGCAGCGCACATCGAGAGCGGCTGGGAGGCAGTCCGCTCGAGCTTCGAGACCCCTGTGCCCCCGGCCGCGTAGTCCGATGCCCGTCGTCCTCGACACGCGCGCCGACATCACGCTGGATGCGTTCCGCCGCGTGGCCTGGCGCGGCGAGAGCGTCCGGCTGAGCGCGGCCGCGCTGGCCTGTGTCGCAAAGGCGCGCCAGTCCTTCATGGCGCTGCTCGACGACCCCTCCATCGTGGTCTACGGCGTCACGAGCGGCTACGGCGACCGGGCGCGGGTCCGACTCTCGCCCGAGGAGCGTCGCGCCCAGGCCCGCACGGGGACGGGAAACCTCCGGATCTCGTTCGACGCACCGCTCCCGAATCGGGTCGCTCGGGGGATGGTGCTCGCCCGCCTGGCGAGCATGATCGAGGGTAACGCTGCGGTGCGCCCGGAGATTGCCGAAGCCGTTGCGAGCATGCTCGACGGCGATCCGTTGCCGGTCGTGCCGGGCCGGGGGAACGGCGGCGCCGGCGAGATCGTCGCACTCGGGCACCTCTTCGGGGGGCTGGGACTCGAGCTCGAGGAAAAGGAGTCGGTAGCGCTCGTGAACGGCTCGCCCGGCTCGGCGGCGCTCATCGCCGACGCGACGCTCGCGGCGCAGGGGCGGCTCCGGCTCGCCGAGGAGGTGTTCGCACTCTCGATCGAGGCGCTGCGGGCTCCGCTCGAGGCGTACGCGTACGAGCTCGACGAGCTCTGGGGCGACCCGCACGAGGCTACGGCGCTCGGCCGGCTCCGAGAGCTTCTTACGGGCGGCACGGAGGAGCGGCGTGCGTTCCAGGCACCGGTTAGCTACCGCATCTTGCCGCGGGTGCTCGGGCAGGCCCACCGCGCGCTGGCCGGAGCCGAGCGGGCTGCAACGATCTCGCTTTCCGAAGTCTCCGACAATCCGATCTTCGTGCCACCGAGCGAGACGGCGCCAACGGGACAAATCCTCTCGAACGGCAGCTACCACAATGCCCGCGCGCCGGCCGCGCTCGACGGGCTCGCCGGCACCTGGGCCGATCTATGCCAGCTCGCCGAGCGTCACACGCAGCGGCTGCGGGCCGACCCTGACGCTCTTGGTGGAGTCGACGTGGTACCGAGCCCCGTGACGTACCTGACGATGGTGCAGGTCGCCTACACCGAGGAGGCTCGCGCGTCCGCTCAGCGGACCGCGTTGCCTGCGGGCGGTTTCGAGCAGGACGACGTGGCCTCGACCGGCTTCCTCGCCTGGGGGAAGGAGGAGCGCACCGCCGGCTGCCTGGAGGCCGCGCTCGCGGCCCTGGCCGCGAGCGCCTCGCAGGAGCTGCACTCGAACGGTCGGCCCGCGCCGCCCGCGC